>DATFUW010000064.1:0-5451 GCA_035260605.1 Thermoanaerobaculia bacterium
CTCCTTCCTTCCTCCCGGTTAGGCGCTCGACTGCTGTTCCCCAAAGGAGTTCCTTTGCCTTTTTCATCACTCGGATTACACCCTGACCTCCTGCGAGGCATCAGGGAGCTCGGATTCACACGGCCTACTCAGATTCAGAACGACGCCATCCCGCCGGCCATGGCTGGCCGGGACGTGCTCGCGGCGGCCGAGACCGGAAGCGGCAAAACCGCGGCCTTTCTGCTGCCGATCCTGCATCGGCTGATGGGAAAGAAGCGCGGCACCACGCGCGCCCTGGTGCTCACGCCGACCCGCGAGCTCGCCGCGCAGATCGACGAGCATCTCCGCGGCCTGGCGATGCACACGCCGATGTCCGGCGCGGCCGTCTACGGCGGCGTCGGCATGGGACCGCAGGAGCACGCATTCCGCACGGGCGTGGACGTGATCATCGCCACGCCGGGCCGGCTGCTGGATCACTTCCAACGCGACTACGCACGGCTCGCCGGCCTGGAAATCCTCGTTCTGGACGAGGCGGACCGGATGCTCGACATGGGATTCCTTCCCGACATCCGCCGGGTGTTGAAACATCTCCCGGCGAAGCGGCAGACGCTCTTCTTCTCCGCCACGCTGCCGCAGCCGATCGTCGAGCTGTCCGGTCAGATGCTGAACAATCCGGCGATGATCTCCGTGGAGCGGAAGGCGGCGCCCGCGACCGGCATCACCCACGCGGTCTTCCCCGTCGCGCAGGAGCTGAAGATGGCCCTGCTGCAGACGCTGCTCGACCGCGGCGAGATTACCAATGCCATCGTCTTCACGCGCACCAAGCACCGCGCCAACCGGGTGTACGAACAGCTCGAGCGGCGAAAGGTGCGGGCTGCGAGGATTCACGGCAACCGGAGCCAGATGCAGCGCACCGAGGCGCTCGCCGGATTTCGGTCGGGGCGGTATCGCATCCTCGTGGCCACCGACATCGCCGCGCGCGGGATCGACGTCGAAGCGCTGTCGCACGTGGTGAACTTCGACGTGCCGAACGTGCCCGACGACTACATCCATCGTGTGGGACGTACCGCCCGCGCGGAGCTCACCGGCGATGCGATCACGCTCGTGGCTCCCAACGAAGAGACGGATCTTCGGGCGATCGAGCGGGCCATCGGCAAGCGCCTCCCCCGCGTCATCCTGCCCGATTTCGATTACGCGCACCGCCCCGCGGAGAAGCTGGAGATTCCGATCCACGAACGAATCGCCGCCATCCGCGCGCGGAAGGCGGAGGATCGGACGCGCGCCAGGGCGAATGCCGAGCGCCGGGGCGCCCGTCAGTCCGCCGCGCCGGCCCCGTCGGCCAGGCCACGCCCGCGCGGCAGACGCCGGCGGTAAGCGGCCGACCGCAGCAGCGCGGCAAATCAGCCCGCAGGTTTGCCTCGAACGAATCCCGCGCGTCCGGCGCTTTGCACTGCGTGCAACTCCATGATTCCCGTGGACTTACCCGCTGCCGCCTGGCCCGATTCGTGATACGGTCCAACGCTGACAGCTACCTTTGATGCGTGGCGCGCCCTGCACCTGGAAAACGCATCCGTCCATCAGATCTAGCCGCCGCTGTTCGATTTCGAACCTTGCCGGGGGCCGCAGATGCGCGCGCTGGAGAAATTCGACATTCTCATCATCGATGACGACGTGGGGATCCGCACGCTCCTGAGGCACGCGCTGCAGCGGGTCGGGATGCGGTGCCGCGTCGCCGTCGACGGCCTCGACGGCGCACATCAGGTCCGGGAAGCCGAATTCGCGGTGGTGCTGCTCGATCTGATGATGCCGCGAGTCGACGGCTTCGGATTTCTCGAGTATCTGCGCGAATGGCAGGGAAGCAGCGGGATGCGTCCCATGGTGCTTCTGATGACTGCCGCGCCGGACGGCGAGCAGGTGAGGCACACGGGCGACATGGTGCAGGCCGTGATTTCGAAGCCGTTTGACGTTCACGCGGTGGCCGACCTCTGTCATGACTGCGTCGTCGCGCGGCGCGATCAGGACGCCGCGTCCGCGGGACACTGACGGGGCGAGGCCGTCAGCGGGTGGCGTCCGCTTTCCGGATCAGTTTGCGCAGCGGGCCGGCCACGCGTTCGGCCATGATCGCGTAGCCCTTGGCATTCGGATGGATCTCGTCGCTCTTCAGCGAGGGATCGGTCTCGATGCCACGCAGCAGGTGCGGAACGAAGAAGCATCCCTCCGCCTTCGCCACGCGCGCGTACATCGACGCGTAATCGGCCTGCAGGCTGGGGAATCCGAATCCGAGGAGCACGACCATGGCCCCGGCGCCGTGCACCCTGCGAATGATGGTCCGCAGGTTCGCCTCGGTCGCGGCGAGGTCGACACCGCGGAGATAGTCGTTTCCGCCGAGGCCCACCAGCACGATGCGCGGATCGCGCGAGAGAACGTCGCGGTCGATCCGCACCAGCGCCGCCTCCGTGGTGTCTCCGCTCACGCCGGCGTTCTCCACCGGAACGCCGATGAGCACGGAAACGCGGGACGGATAGTCCTCCCCCGCTCCGGCGCCGTATCCGGCGGTGAGCGAGTCGCCGAAGGCGATGATGCCGCTGCCCTGCGAGCGAAGATTGAGCACGTTCGCGTACCGCGAGGGCCAGAGTGCCCAGACCAGGAGCAGCAGTGCGGCGAAGGCAGCGCCGGCTTTCCAGCCGGATCGACCGAGGAGTCGCTTCACGATCTGACGGGCTGTCCGCCGGCCAGCCGCATCGCGCCGATGACCCGCTCGAGGCGGACGCGCGCATCGCGAGCGACCTCTTCGACTTCGGGATTGTCGCCAATGACCGCGCTCATCGAATCAGGATCGATCGCCGAGATGACGGTGGCGCCGTCGCCGGCGTCGTACACGATGACATTGCACGGCAGCAGCAGCCCGATTTCCGGCTCCGCCTGTACGGCCTTGTACGCCAGGGGCGGATTGCAGGCACCGAGGATCATGTACTGCTTGATCTCGACACCGAGCTTCTCCTTCAGCTTGGCCTTCATGTCGATCTCGGACAGGACTCCGAACCCCTCGGCCTGGAGCGCGGCCTTCGTCTTCGCCAACGCCTCGTCGTAGGGCAGCGCGACTCTGGCGCGGATCCCGTATTCCTGCTTCTGAATTTTCATGGTCCCTCCGGTGTTCGCCTCACTCGATGATCGAGATTCTGTTTCCCGGCGGAGTGAAGGTCGATGCGAAGGTCGGCGGGCACATCGTGCATACCGATCAGCCGGCACCGGTCGGCGAGGACACCGCGCCTTCACCGTTCGACCTCTTCCTGACGAGCATGGCCGCCTGTATGGGATTCTACGCGCTGCGGTTCTGCCAGGAGCGGAAGATCGCCACCGACGGCCTCGGACTGACGCTCGAGTTGCTGCGCGAGCCGGAGAAACTCATTCGCGTCCACCTGCGGCTTCCGGCCGATTTCCCCGAGAAGTACCGCGAGGCCATCGTCCGCGCCGTCGATCACTGCAGCGTCAAGCGGCACATCCTCGAGCCGCCGCGGTTCGAGATCGGCGTCACTTCGAGCCAGTGATTCCGCTCCACAGCCCGTCGAGAGCCGAATCGATGAAGCTGAGCAGCTTCTCCTTCACGCCGGGAACCGCGGGAACGGGGGCAGGATGGCGAGAAAACTTGCTGACGATGATGCCGCACTTGACGCACGTGTCGGCCGCGGGCTGCTCTTCGCCACAGTTCGGGCAGCGCATCCGCTGCGCGCGCCGCGCACGCGCGATCTCCTGAATCTCGCCCGCATCGAGCCATACGCCGCCGCAGCGCCGGCACCCGTCGGCAACGGTGACCGTTCCGGGAAACGTGAAGATGGTCAGCGACTGCCGGCATCGCGGGCAATGCACGCTCTCGTTCGCCGGCGACACCGGCGGGATCTCCAGATGCGCGACAGCGGGCGCTCCGATGACCGCGGCGATCTCGCCGTCGTCGAACCAGATTCCCCGGCACTGCGGGCACCGATCGACCTCGACGGACCGCTGCGGAACCGCCGCCGGCTGCAGCGCGGTCCGGCAGCGTGGACATTCCATCGTCACCACGATCCGGTCGCTCCTCCTCCGCCCGAGAATCCGCCGCCGAATCCGCCGGCGCCGCCCGACGCCCACCCGCTCGAACTGCTGCGCATCCGAAAAAAGGCGACCGCCAGGAACGCGGCAACGAGGATCAGAATGAGGGTCAGGCCCACGAAGACCCACCCCCATCCACGCCTGCCGTTCCGGAGCAGGCTGATGGCGATCAGCGCGCAGGCGAGACCGGCGGCGGGGATCAGCACCAGGGCCCACGGAAATCCGATGTGGACTGTCGTGAATTTGTTGACGATCGCCGCGACGCCGCGGGTGATGCCGCCCGCGTAGTCGCCCTTCCGGAATCGCGGGACGATCACCGACTGCATGATTCGCGCGGCGTCGGCGTCGCGCGCGGGATATCCGGCGCCGAGCTCGATCCGCGCTTTGCGGTCCCGCACGGCGACGAGCAACAGGATGCCGTCGTTGTGCGGCATGTTCCCGATTCCCCACCGGTCGAACAGTCCACGTGCGAACGACTCGATCGACTCGTCGTCCGTACCGGGATAGTCGTGCATCGACGCGATCGTGACGACGACGATCTCCGTCCCGCTCTGCTTCTCTACTGCGAGCAGCCAGTGCTCGATCCGCTCTTCCTGCGCGGTGGTCAGGACCCCGGCAGCATCGGTGACGTAGCCGGCGCCCGGCGCGGGATAGGGCGCGTAATCCTTTGCCGCGGCGGCCGCGGCGAGCAGGAGGACCAGAACGGTGAGGATTCGCGCGCGCACGTCAGTCGAAGATGATTCCATTCGGAAGTTCGTTCACGTCGGAGCTTCGCGTCGGAAAGACCGCGGCCAGTTTCTCGGCCACGAGACGGACCCCGGTGGAGAGTCCGGCGGCGAGCCTCCCCTCGCGGAGTTCTTCGATCATCGCGTCGCGAACCTCGTCCCAGAACTGCTGCCCGACGCGACTGTCGATGCCAGCATCTCCGTAGACGAGCACTTCGCGGTTGCGGGTGTCGACGAGCAGCAGGACTGCATTCCGTTCCGCCGTTGTGTCGAGCCCGCGCTGGCGGAAGATGCGGCGCGCCCTCCGTTTGATTCCCATCCATGTGGAGCGCGTGAGCACGACCACGATCTCGGCGGAGGTCAACCGTTCGGCCGAAGCAATCTTCGCCTCGACCCGGGCAATCTCGGCCGGAGAGAGCAGCGGGCGCCGCCAGATGGACATGGACTGGTGCGCCGATTGTCACCCGAAAATCGGAGCCGAGCAAACGAACGTGAGGGCTGTCACCCCACCCTCATGCCGGCAGTCACGGACGCGTGTGCACCACCGCCCCATGATGACCCCATGACCACGCTGGAGTGCGACCGCCAGTACGACGCCGCGCTCTCGGCCGTCAGCGCCGTATTCGGATCGCTGGGGCGCGTCTTCATCTGTCTCGACGAC
>DATFUW010000065.1:0-4562 GCA_035260605.1 Thermoanaerobaculia bacterium
CATCTCCGCCTGCCCGCGCATGAGCGCGGAGATCTCCATTTCCGCCTTGCGGTTGACCTGATAGTCGTTCTCCGCGAGCAGTTTGTCCTTCGATGCCTGCCGGTTCTGACTCATCATGATGATCGGTGCCTGGATCGCCGCCAGGGTCGAAAGCACGAGGTTGAGCAGGATGAATGGATACGGATCGAAGTGCGTCAGGGCGACGATGTTCACGCCCATCCACGCCACCATGATCGTGCCAAAGAGGAAGATGAAGGGCCACGAACCGCCGAACGTCGCCACCCGGTCGGCAATCCGCTGTCCGAACGTCAGCCGTTCCTCTTCCTCTTCGAGCACGTTGCGCGAAACCTGCCGGGACATCAGCTCGTTCGTCTGCCGCAGGCGCTCGCTCAGCTCGGCGATGATGCGCAGCGCGGCCGGCGGGTTCTTGTTCACGAAATCGACGAGATCGTCCCGATCGAGCCGGATCAGACGCGAAGCCTTCATGGCCGTCGCCGTGGCCGAACGCGGCGATCCGTCGAGCACCGACAGCTCGCCGAAGTACTGGCCGGTATAGAGCGTTGCCAGAATGACCCGCGCGCGCCCTTCGCCGTACGAGATCTCCACCGCGCCGTCGTCGATGATGAACAGCGCCGACCCTTCGTCGCCCTGCTGGAAGATCACCGCGCCTTCGCTGTAGGCCGACTCTTCCAGCCGCCGCGCGAGCGCGTCGAGGTCCTCCGGCGTGAGGGACTCGAACAGCGGAATGTTCCCCAGGAGCTCCTGCCGTGTCATGGGATGCGCGTAGAGTAGCAGATCCGCCGGCCTCAGCGCTCCTCTTCGATCCGCTGCACCTGCGCCTTGAGCAGATCGCTGCGGGTGAGAATGCCGACGAGCCGGGGAGGCGACGAACGGTCGACGACCGGCAGCCTTCCGATGTTCTCGCGGATCATGTGGTCGGCCGCGTCGCGCAGCGTCATGTCGGTGTAGACCACGGTGGGCGGACGGCGGACGAGCTGGCGCAGCTTCGTCTCCCCCGGCACTCCGGCGAAGTCGCGCCGGGTGACCACGCCCACGACCTTCCCGCTCGCATCGACCACCGGGAAACCCTGGTGGGTGGCGGTGATGTCGGCGACGTCCTCGACCGTCTGATCTTCGCGAAGGGCCACGACGTTGTGCGAACACGCCTCTCCGACGTGGATCCGGTCGAGAAAATCGGCCGCGTATTCGGCGGGAACGCGCACGCCTCGGCGCGCCAGCTTCTCGGTCATGATCGTGTTCCGCATCAGCAGTGCCGATACCAGATATCCCGCCGTGCAGCCGCCGAGGAGAGGAAGAAGCCCGAGGGGTTGCAGCGTCGTTTCGAAAGCGAAGACGACCGAGGCCAGCAGCGCGCGCGACGCGCCGGCGAACATGGCCGCCATCCCCACCAGGCCGCAGATGCGCGGATCGATCCCCAGAGAAGGCGCGGCCTGCGCCAGCAGTTCCCCAAGGACCACGCCGCAAGCTCCGCCGATGGTGAACAACGGCGCGAGCGTGCCGCCCGACGTCCCGCTGCCGAGGGAGATGGCCCACGAGACGAACTTGAAGATGCAGAGCCAGAGCACCGCCCGCCCGACGAGGTGCCCTCCGACCAGCGCCTCGATATTGTCGTATCCGACGCCGAGCGTGTGCGGAGCGACGATGCCCACGGCGCCGACGACCAGCCCGCCGATCGCCGGCCACCACATCCAATGCACCGGGAGGTGCTCGAAGAAGTCCTCGGCCCAGTACACGGCGCGGGTGACGTAGACCGAGAGCCATCCGACGACCGCGCCGACCAGCGTGTAGATCGCCAGCGCCGTCCCGCCTGCATGGGCCGGCACCGGCATGGCGAAGATCGGCGCGGTGCCGGCGAAGAACATCCGCACCGCCGTCGCCGCCACGCTGGCCAGCGCCACCGGGACGATCGATCGCGGCCGAAACTCGAACAGCAGCAGCTCGATCGCCAGCAGCACCGCCGAGACGGGGCTGCCGAACGTGGCCGCCATTCCTGCCGCCGCCCCCGCCGCGAGCAGCGTCTTGCGCTCCGCCGGCGTCGTCTTGAAGATCTGCCC
Organism: Thermoanaerobaculia bacterium; assembly: GCA_035260605.1. Taxonomy (GTDB): domain Bacteria; phylum Acidobacteriota; class Thermoanaerobaculia; order Gp7-AA8; family Gp7-AA8; genus Gp7-AA10. The sequence goes on from DATFUW010000065.1 coordinate 2,076, forward strand.
CAGCAACGAACCGAGCGCGCCGCCGGTGGCGATAATCGGACCTTCGGCCCCGAACGGGCCTCCCGTGCCGATGGCGATCGCCGCCGAAAGCGGTTTGAGAAACGTCAGCCGTGCGGGGATGCGGCTCTCGTTCAGCAGCACCTGCTCCATCGCCTCGGGGATGCCATGGCCGCGGATGCCGGTCGAACCGTAGCGGGCCATGTATCCGACGATCACGCCGCCGATCGCCGGGATGACGAGCACCAGCCAGCCGAGATGATTGTTCGCCGGTGAGCTGAATGCGAACGAGAAGCGGCCGTAGAAGGAGATGTTGGTGATCAGGCCGATGATGGCCATCAGGGCCTGCGCCACGAATCCGGTGACGATCGCCACTCCGACGGACCAGACGCAGAGGAGCACGATCCGGGCGTCGATCAGCGTCCGCTCGAGCGGAATCCTGGCGGACTGGATCGCGTCCGCGGCCGACGGCGCCACCGGGACTCCCTCGGTCGTTGCGGCGCGCTCGATTTCGGGATCCCTGGGGTTCACTGCTTCGAGCCGCGCCCCGATTCCGGCCCGTTCTCGAACAGCATGGGCGCCGCACCCCTCCCTTCGCCCAGCCGGTCGATGACCTCGGAGAACGTATCGGCGAACCGCCGGCGGTCCGCGGACGACAGGTGCTCGAGAATCTCCAGGATCTTCTCCTGCGCGGACGGAGGCGCCTTCTCGGCCAGCGCACGCCCGCTCTTGGTCAGTGACAGCACGAGCTTCCGTGCATCGGCGCGGTCGCGGTCGCGGATCACGTGTCCCGCATCGACGAGCCGGCTCACGACGACGGAGACGGAGCTCTGATCGGTCCTCGTCCGCTCCGCCAGATCGGAGAGCGAGATGCCGGAGGTCTTGACCAGCTCGTGCAGTACGAAGAGTTGGGCGCCGGACAGACCGAGTTCATTCTGCATCCCGCGGTCACTGAGGCGCAGCATGCGGACCAGCCGGCGAATGGAGTCGAGAATGCGCTGACTGTCGGTCACAACCGATAGAGTACCAAACGTTCCGGCTTCCGGTCTGGCCGGTGCTAACATCCGCCCCCGCCGCCAGATGGACAAGCATTTCGACCGCGCCTACTTCGACCGGTGGTATCGCGGCCGGCGGCCGGTGATCTCCGAGGGGACTCTGCGGCGGAGCGTGAGCGCCGCGGTGAGCCTCACCGAGTACTTCCTCCGCCGGCCGTTGCGCAACGCCATCGACGTCGGCTGCGGCGAGGCGCCGTGGAGCGCGCACCTGCAGGCGCTCCGCCCCGGCATCCGCTACGCCGGCTTCGACCCGAGCGACTACGCCGTCGAGCAGTTCGGCGCCTCCCGGAACGTCCGCCAGGGCTCGTTCGGCGGACTCGGCGAGCTCGGAATCCGCGAGCGGTTCGATCTGCTGATTTGCGCCGACGTCCTGCACTATCTGGATGAGGAGGAGATCCGGCGGGGACTCCCGGTCGCCGCCCGCCTGATCCGCGGCGCCGCGTTCTTCGAAGTCATGACCGCGGAAGACGATGTCATCGGCGACACGCTGGGGCTGCGGCGCCGGCCGGCGCAGTGGTATCGCGATCTCTTCACTGCGGCCGGCCTCACGCAGGTCGGACCCTATCTATGGATCGGGGATGACCTGCGCGCCCGAGCCTCCCCGCTCGAACTGTAGCGCCGCCTCTCAGGCGGCGCATCCTTCAGCCGGCTGGAGAGCCGGCTCTACATCGGCAGCTCGAAGCCGAATTCGGCGCCGCCCCCGCCGCTGCGGTTCTCGAGCCAGAACGAGACGCCGTGGTTCGTCAGGACCTCCTGCACCAGCGACAACCCGAGCCCCCGCCCGTCTCGCTTGGTCGTGAAGAATGGCGTGAACAAGTCGGCGCGGACCTCCTCCGAAATGCCGGGCCCGCTGTCGGCGACCGTGAAGACGCCGTCGCGCACGGCGAGTTCGATCGTCCCACCCCGACCCAGGGCCTCCATGGCGTTCCTCAAGACGTTCATCATGACCTGCTCGAATTGATATCGATCGAGATTCGCACAGATTTTCGGGTCCACATCCACGCGGACGGCGATCTGACGCGCCTCGAGCTCCGGTCCGAGCAGGCGGACGATCGGCTCGATCGTCTCCAGGAGCGGCGTGCGGGTCCGGCGGGGCGGCGGGACGCGGACAACATCGGCGAAGCCGCGCATGAACTGATTCAAGGCATCGATGCGCGACCCCGCCACGCTCAGAGCCTGCGTGAAATCGCGGCGGTCCGCCTCACCCACCTGTGGCGCGTAGCGCAGTGATGACTCCAGCAGCGAGCGCACCGCGCCGACCGAGTTGTTCACCTCGTGCGACATCATGCGGATCATCCTCTCGTACGCTGCCTTCTCCGACCCGCGCAGCTCGTCGGTCATCTCCTCGAGGAGGAAGAAGCTCTTGGCAAAGCCGCGGTCGCGGAACTCCGCGCGCCAGACCTTCAGCCGCCGCCCGCGCTCCTGCCGCAGCAGG
>DATFUW010000066.1:0-4082 GCA_035260605.1 Thermoanaerobaculia bacterium
TGGAGAGATCGGGGTTGAACCAGGCGCGCGCGCGCAGGTCGAGGGGCGGGGCGATGGTCACCCGCGCGTGATCGAGGGCGAACGACTGGACAATCCGCTCGGCGTAGCCGCGGGCCACCGTGGCCACGTTGGAGTTGCTCCCGTCGAACAGGAGCTGCACCGTCGCGCCGCCGGGCCGTTGCACATCGCGCGCGAACCTTTCGGGAATCACCAGCCCGGCCACGGCGCGCGCGTGATCGAGAGCCTGCACCATGTCGGCGGCACGGTCGGAGCGGCCGACGATGTCGAAGTATCCCGAGGCGGTGAACGCGTCGGCCAGCTCCCGCGAGAGTTGCGTGCGATCGTGATCGACGAGAAAAAGCGACGTGTTGCGGACGTCGGTGGAGACGGCATAGCCGAAGACCAGGAGCTGGATCACCGGTGCGACGAAGACCACGCGGCTCATGCGCGGGTCACGGAAGATCTCGCGGAACTCCTTGCGGATCAGCTCCATGGTCCGCTCGATCCGGGCGCGCATCACTCGATCTCCTTGTGAAAGCTCGCCACGGCCAGCGTCAGCCCGACGACGGCGAAGGCCACCATGAGCAGCGCCTGCACCCGCAGCACGCTGATGCCCACGCCCTTCAGAAAAATCCCGCGCGTCACGACGAGGTAGTAGCGCGCCGGCACGAGATAGGTGATCGCGCGCAGGGCGCGCGGCATGGCATCGATCGAAAACATGAACCCCGACAGCAGCAGCGACGGCAGATAGGTCACCACCATGGCCACCTGCGTGGCCAGGACCTGCGAGCGCGTGACGGCGGAGATGAAGATGCCGAGCCCGAGCGCGCCGACCAGGAACAGGAACGACAACACGAGGAGCAGCAGCGGATCGCCGCGGAACGGGACGTGGAAGACGACGATGCCCAGCACCACGGTCATCACGATGTCGATCACGCCGATGATCACATACGGCACGAGCTTGCCGAGGATGACCTCGATGCGCGACACGGGAGTCGACGCGAGCTGCTCCATCGTGCCGCGCTCCCACTCGCGGGCGATGGTGAGCGAGGTGAGCATCGCGGCGATGATCATCATGATCACGGCGACCAGCCCCGGGACGATCATGTTGCGGCTCAGCAGCTCTTCGTTGAACCAGACGCGCGATTCGGCGCGGACCGAAGGCTGCAGCACGCGCCCACGCAGCCGGATGTCGTTCGACCAGGCCTGCACCACCGCCTCCACGTAGCCAAGGGCGATCGTGGCCGTGTTGGCATCGCTTCCGTCGACGATGGCCTGAACCACGGCGGGGCGTTGCGATCCGAGGTCGCGCGAGAAATCAGGTGGAATGACAATGGCCATCAGGATGGCGTCGCGGTCCATGAGCTGTCCGATCTCCTCCGGCCGATCGAGACGCTGGGTGATCGTGAAGTAGCCGGACGAGCGGAGGTGATCGATCAACTCGCGGCTCCGCGCGGAGTTGTCCCGGTCGAGCACGGCCGTACGGATGTCGCGGATGTCCCAGGTGATCGCGTAGCCGAAGATGATCAGCAGCAGAACGGGGACGGCGAAGGCCAGCAGCAGGCTCCGCGGATCGCGCCGGAGCTGCAACGCCTCTTTGCGGGCCATTGCCAGAAACCGCGTGGCGCTGAACGGGCTATCCATCGGCTGCCCCTCCCGCGGCCTCGACGAGCGAGATGAAGACGTCCTCGAGCGACGGCTCGATGCGTTCGATGTGGTCGACGGCGATGGCGTGCGACTCCAGTACGCTCCGGATGTCGTGCTCGGCGCGCTGCGCGTCCGTCACCGTGGCGTGGATGGCGCGACCGTAGAGGCCCGTGCGAACCACCGTCGGGACGCTGTGCAACAGCGAAATCGCCCGGATGCTGTCGGCAGAGGCGATCTCCAGCAGCGGCTCGATCATCCGCGCACGGATCGCGGCCGGCGTGTCGAGGGCGATCAGATCGCCTCGATTCATCAGCGCCAGCCGATGGCAGTACTCAGCCTCCTCCATGTAGTGCGTGGTGACGAAGACGGTCGTGCCGCCCGAAGCGAGGTGATAGATCAGGTCCCAGAAGTGGCGGCGGGAGATCGGATCGACGCCGGAGGTCGGCTCATCGAGAAAGAGGATCGGCGGCTCGTGCAGCACCGCGCAGCCGAGCGCCAGCCGCTGTTTCCATCCGAGCGAGAGCTCGCGGACCAGGCGGCCGCGCTGCTCTTCGAGGTTCGCCATCCGCAGCACCCAGTCGCGCCGCGCCTGCTTCTTCGCCGCGGGGACGTTGTAGAGACCGGAAAAGAAGGCGATGTTCTCCTCGACGGTCAGATCGCCGTAGAGCGAGAAGAGCTGGGACATGTAGCCGATGCGCTTCTTGATCTCCTCGGTCTCAGTCATGATGTCGAACCCTGCGACGCGGCCGTGGCCGCTGGTCGGCAACACGAGTCCCGTGAGCATCTTGATCGTGGTCGTCTTTCCGGCGCCGTTCGGCCCGAGGAATCCGAAGACTTCGCCGGCCTCGACGGAGAAGGAGATGGCGTTGACGGCGACGAAATCGCCGAACTTTCGCGTCAGGTGATCGACCTCGACAGCGGCGCGGTCAGGCATCGTGCTCCCTCTGGGGCTCGGACTCCTGGATGAACACGTCCTCGAGCGACGCCGGAACGCGCGTCATGGCCACCACTTCGACTCCGGCGCCGGCGAGCGCCGCTTCGATCATCGGCGCCGCCGTTTCCGCGGAAGCGACGCTGACGTGGAGCTTGTCTCCGAAGATCATGGATCGTCGCGCGTCGGGCAGCCGTTCGCAGATCTCGCGCGCTTTCTCCAGCGGCCGCGCCGTCACGGCGACGATCTGGCCATCGAAAATGCGCAGCAGGCCGGCCGGCGTATCGACGGCGATGAAGTGCCCCTCGTGCAGAAACCCGACGCGGTCGAAACGCTCCGCCTCGTCCATGTACGACGTGCTGACGACCACCGTGACGCCCTCGGCCACGCGCTCGTGAATGATGATCCAGAGATCGCGCCGGGAGATCGGATCGACGCCGAAGGTCGGCTCGTCGAGCAGCAGCGCCTCCGGCTGATGGATCAGCGCGCACGAAAGCCCCAGCTTCTGTTTCATCCCGCCTGAGAGTTTTCCGGCGAGGCGGTCGTGAAACGGCTCGAGCCCGGAAAACTGGTACAGCCGTTCCCTCCGCTGCGGCCGCTCCGAGCGCGGCACGCGATAGAGGTCGGCGTAGAAGTCGAGGTTCTCCGCGACCGTCAGATCGGCGTAGAGGCCGAAGCGCTGCGACATGTACGCCAGCGTGTGCTTCACCCGCTCCGGACGCGCGGCGACGCTCACGCCGACGATCTCGGCGTCGCCCGACGTGGGGCGCAGCACGCCGGCGAGCATGTGCAGCAGCGTGGTCTTGCCGGCGCCATCGGGGCCGACGATGCCGAACAGCTCGCCGCGTCCGACGTCGAAGGACAGGCCGTCGACCGCAGTGACGGCCCCGAACCGTCGCGTCAGGCCGCGCACGCGGATGATCGGTTCCGGCATGGTCTACTCTCCGACGTTCAGCACCACGTCCGCCGGCATGCCCGGCTTCAACTGCAGCTTCGAATCGCTCTCGATGCTCACCTTCACCGCATAGACGAGCCGCACGCGTTCCTCCGAGGTCTGGACCGACTTCGGCGTGAACTCCGCCTCGGGCGAGATGTAGATCACCTGCCCGCTGTAGCGTCGGTTCCGATCGGTGTCGGTGGAGATCGAGGCCGGCGTTCCGAGGTGCACCGCGCCGATGCGGTCCTCGGGGACATAGATGCGCACCCAGCGGTCGGCGGGATTCATGAGCGTCAGTACCGGCTCGCCCGCGGCCACGATCTCGTTCGGCTCGTGGTGGCGGACGGTCACCACGCCGTTGATCGGCGCGACGATGTCGGCGTTGGCCAGCGCCGCTTCGGACGCGCGGAGATTCGCGCGAGCCTGCTCGACCTGCGCCTTCTGGGCGTCGATCTTTTCCTTGCGCGGTCCCTTGCGCACCAGCGCGAGCTGGTCGCCGGCCTGCGACACCTGCGTCTCGGCAACGTGCTCGGCGGTGGCCGCCTTCTGGTAGGCCTCCTCGCTGAT
>DATFUW010000067.1:0-8442 GCA_035260605.1 Thermoanaerobaculia bacterium
TCCGCTACCACGACATCCATGCCGACCGCTTCTCGTGGAACGCCGACCGGTCGACCGACGGCGGAAAGACGTGGGTCGAGAACTTTCAGACCATCGAAGCGCGCCGGGTCGGGCCGGGACGCACGCTCCCCGCGCTCGCCCCCGAGAAGGCCATCGAGCCGCCCGGCCGGTGAACGCGATCCGCCGTCTCCCGAAAGTCGAGTTGCATCTGCATCTCGACTGCTCGCTGAGCTACGCTGCGGTATCTCGTCTCGACCCTTCGGTCTCGCGGGAGGAATTCGATTCGGGGTTCGTCGCTCCGCGCCAATGCGCCAGCCTCGCCGATTTCCTGACCCGGGCGCCGCGCGGCTTCGCGTTGTTGCAGAGCACCGACGCGCTCCGGCTGGCGACGGACGACGTCTTCGGCCAGCTCGAATCCGACGGCGTCATTTACGCGGAGATCCGCTTCGCGCCGCTGCTGCATCTGGCCGGCGGACTCTCGCCGGACGACGTCGTGGCCGGGGTCGACCGCGCCACCGAAGCATGCATCCGAAGCACCGGGATCGAAGCGCGGCTGATCCTCTGCACGCTGCGGCATTTCACGGAAGAACAGAGCCTCCGAACCGCGGAACTCGTCGCCCGCTTCCGCGGCAGCCGCGTGGTGGCGCTCGATCTGGCGGGAGACGAGGCCGGCTTCCGGCTCGACGCGCACATCCCGGCCTTCCGGTTCGCGATCGACCACGGACTGCACCGCACGGCGCACGCCGGCGAGGCCGCGGGCGCGGACAGCGTCCGCGAGACGCTGCGCGCGCTTCACCCCACGCGCATCGGGCACGGCGTGCGGAGCGTCGAAGACCGGACGCTCGTCGAGCATCTGAAGGCCAGTCGAATCCACCTCGAGCTCTGCCCGACGAGCAACGAGCAGACCGGCGCATGGCGTCCGTACTCCGATCATCCGATCGACCGACTGTCGCGCGAAGGACTCTCCCTGAGCATCAGTACCGACGCGCGCACGATCAGTAACATCGACCTCCTGCGAGAGTACGCCAGGCTCGCGGACACGTTCGGCTGGAGCGAGGCGGACTTCCTGCGATGCAACCGCGCTGCTTTGGAGGCGGCGTTCGTCGACGAGCCGGTCCGGAGACGGCTGATGCAGCGGCTGGTTTGATTTCCGCGCCGAGCCCGTCATGCTGCAGAATCGGTGAAGCATGACGGACGGCAATGGCGCGGAGCTCGATCCGGCCCCGAAAGCCTGCACGAACTGCGGTGCCGTGCCGGTCGGCGTCTACTGCTCTCGATGCGGCGAGCGGCAGCCGGGACATCACGATCTCTCGGTCAAGCACTTCGGCGCCGAAGTGCTCGACGAGCTGGCCCACATCGACTCGAAGCTGTTCCGCACGCTGCGGCGACTCGTGTTCCGGCCGGGGATGCTCCCGCGTGAATACTTTGCCGGCCGCAAGTCGCGCCTCATTGCTCCCTTGCGGCTCTTCCTGGCCCTTTTCGCCTTGCAGTTCTTCGCGTTTTCGTACTATCAGCCCGCGGCGCGGTACAGCATCAGCACGCTCAAGCACTTCGATTCGCGCGGAGCGCTCACGCGGCTCCTGGCGAAGGGAGCGAAACGACACCAATTGAGCAGCGAAGAGTACGAGTCGCGGATCGACGAACGATGGCACAAGAACCTCTCGCTCCTCGAGCTGGCGAACATCCTCGGTCTGGCGCTGGTGCTGAAGGTCCTCTACTGGCGGCGCTATTTCACCGAGCACATCGTCTTCTCGGCCTACATCCTCTCCTTCGCCTACATCCTGGCATTGGCGTCGTGGCCGATCTACGCCACGTTCGGATTCCATCCCGGGCCGCTCCAGAAGAGCGTCACCGGCGTGACCATCGCCATCCTCCTCGTCTATCTCTTCCTCGCGCAGCGCCGCTTCTACGGCGTGGGAAGGGGAGTGGCGCTGTTCAAGACCGCGCTCCTATGGTTCGGGAACTTCGTCGTGACGGTCGTCATTCTCACCGGATCGCTCCTGGCGGCGCTGCTGCATTACCGCTGAGGCGCCGTCGGGCGAACGCGGCTACCATGGCTGCATGAGCGATACGGGCAAACTCGTTCTCAGGCTGGCCGTGGCCCTTTTGCTCGGCTTTCACGGGATCAACAAGCTCCGGAGCGGCGTCGGATGGATGGCCGCTCCGCTGCACGCACACCACCTCCCGGCATTTCTGGCCTACGGCGTCTTCGTGGCCGAGGTGCTCGCGCCGACGCTGCTGATCGTGGGGATTCTGACCAGACCGGCCGCCCTCGTCATTGCCTTCGAATTGACCATGGCTCTCTATCTGGTCGTCGGCCCGAAGACGTTCGGCCTCGTTCCGCAGACCGGCGCGCTCGGCGGCGAGCTGCAACTGCTCTACATTTCCGCCGCCCTAGCGATCGTCCTGCTCGGCAGCGGGCGCTACGCGCTGTCGAAGGGCCGCGGGCGCTGGGACTGACGTTACCAACCCGTCGGAACGATCCCGAACCCCGACCAGTCACGAACGGCTGCCGCAGTGGGTGGGATATCGACCAGGGCCCGCCGGCCTGGCCGGCAGCGATCAAACGGATCTGAACCGAGTGGCTCTATTTCTTCCGTTGCGCGGTTGGCGGCAGCAAGCCATTGAGGCGCAAGTAGGACGCCGCCATCGAATAATGATCGGCGAGGTCCGCGGCCAGCGACATCATTGCGTTGGCCCGGCTGCGATGAAACGGTGGCACTTCCTCGGCGAGCCTGGAATCATCGACTCCGGCCAGTGCGCTGCTGCAGTAATCGAACGAGGCCTTCACGTCGGCCACCAGCTTCTCTTTTCCGTCTCGATCGGTGACGCCGGTCTCCTTCGGCGCGGCTTCGCCGGCGATCCCGGAGCAGAGCATCCGATTCGAATGGGCGATGTGGCTCATCAGGTGCGCGAAGGTCATCTGTTCCGGCGTGGGGTGAAAGTCGTACTTGTCGGCCGGCATTTCCTCGGCCGCGGCGATCAGATTCTTCCCCTCGCGCTGCAGGAAGGAACGGGTGGCGTCCGCCACGGGGCTCGACGAGACCGTCGACTTCTGTGCCAGCGCCTGCTGCGCCTGCCCGGCGAGAAGCATCAGTGCGAAAACGAGCGTGTTCTTCATCGGTCCTCCGAGTTGTGAACGCAGCCTACACGAAACGTCGCCCTGATGCCCGCGCCAGAATCGTTGTGGGATAGAGTGCCTTGGCGGGCATTTCTGCTCGCAAACGGAGCCGCTTTGTCATGGTGACGCAGGACTCGAAGATGAGCACTCCGATCAACGCCATTCGCGACAGCTACGACGCCGCGGCCGCGGCCTATGCGGAACACCTCGGCCGCGAGCTGGAGCAAAAGCCGCTCGACCGGCATCTGCTCAATCGTTTCGCCGAGGCAATGCGGGGACAGGGAATGGTCGCCGACATCGGCTGCGGGCCGGGACACCTCGCCGCGTATCTGCACGAGCAGGGAGTGTCGGTGATCGGACTCGACCTCTCTCCGGAGATGATCCGCGTGGCGCGATCGCGCAACAGGGACATCGAATTCCGCGAGGGCGACATGGCCGCGCTCGCGTTCGACGACGCCTCGCTGGCCGGCATCGTGGCGTTCTACTCGATCGTCCACTTCGAATCCGCCGCCCTCCGTCCGATCTTTCGCGAAATGCGAAGAGTGATCGCACCGCGCGGCCTGGCCCTCATCGCCTTTCACGCCGGAGAGGACGTTATTCACCGCGACGAGCTTTTCGGAGCCCCGGTTTCGCTCGATTTTCGATTTCACCGGCCGAGCGACGTGATTCGTACGCTGCACGACACCGGCTGGCAGGTCATCGAACAGACGGAACGCGAACCGTATCCGGGACCGGAGTTCCCCAGCCGCCGCTGCTACCTCCTGGCGACGATCCACGAGTAGCGAAACATCCGTCGAACGCACCAGCCTTGTGCCTGATATTCACCTGTCGCACCGACGGCATCGCACAGTGCATTGACCGCCTGACGCAATTCGATAAGATGCTGGGCTTTGACCGTTGTAGCTTGGGAAGCCAGCTGTTCATACCCGTAGCTCACCACGTTCGCAAAGTCGTTGTTGCTTGGTGATGAAGCTGCGAGATTGTTCGGCGGGAGATACGCGCCGCCCGCGACTGATCGACGCGATTAAGTACCATGCCGCCTGGAGCGGATGGCGTGCCGGTGAAATTCAGCGTTGTGGCATTGACCTGTCCCGCCACGGTCCAGGCACGGCCCGCGATCTTGCGCTGAATTTCGTACTGCTCTGCACCAGAACCAGCGGACCAGCTCACCGTGACAGTTGTGCCGCTCGCCGACGTGGTGGCAGTCGAACGAGCGCCGGGGCGGGGGACGACGACGGCTATGTCGCTGTCGGCTGACCCGCATGAGTTTGTGACTCTGACCCAATATGCCCGGCGAGTACTGGATGCGGGAGCGTTGTATGTCGCCGATGTTGCTCCGGCGATCTGCGTTGACGAAAATGCACCGTTCCTGTAGGCCGCATAGTCGAATTCAGAGTTAACTTCATACCACTGATACGAAACCGTCGTGGTTCCGCTGGCAATGACAGCGAGCGGCGTTGGCGCTGACCTGTTCCCCGCGAACTGAGCCAGAAGATATGAGAGTCTAAGGGCCTCGACAAGAGGCAGGAGGACTCCGGTGAAAAGGAAGAGGAACACCGCCGAACAGATCGTGACGAAGTTGCGGCAAGCTCAGATGGAGATCGGCAAAGGAGCAACGGTCGACCAGGTAAGCAGGAAGCTGGGCATCACCGAGCAGACGTATTACCGATGGAAACGTGAGTACGGCGGGATGGAAGTTGACCACCTGGGCCGGCTCAAGGAGCTGGAGCGCGAGAACGGACGACTGAAGAAGATCGTCGCCGAACAGGCGATGGACATCGACGCGCTGAAGGAGATCGCCTCAAAAAAATGGTGAGCCCGCGTGGCCGGCGGCGGGCAGTCGAATATCTACGGACCCAGGAATACAGCGAGCGTCGAGCCTGCCGGCTTGTCGATCAACCACGATCAACACAACGCTACCGCGCGAAGCAGCCGAACGATCAGTCAAAACGGATTCGGAAGCGGATCCTTCATCTGGCGCGAAAGTTTCCTCGCTACGGTCATCGTCGGCTCACAGCCGAACTTCGTCGGGAGGGATGGATCATCAATCGTAAACGCGTGCGTCGGATCTGTCGGGAAGAAGGGCTGAAGATCACCGTGAGAGCACGGAAGCGCCGCAGAGGAGGCCGCGCAGGGCAGCAACGCGCGGTGGCTAAGGGAAAGAATCACGTCTGGAGTTACGACTTCCTGTTCGACACGTTGGAAGACGGACGGCAGCTCAAGATCCTTCCGGTCGTCGACAACGGCACGCGCGAGTGCTTGGCCATTCTCGTTGCGTTCAACATCACGGCGAAGGACGTGATCGCATTGCTCGACCGGCTCGTTCGCGAGCATGGTGCGCCTGCGTTCATGCGATCCGACAACGGGCCAGAGTTCATCGCCCGAGCCGTCAAAGAGTGGCTCGCGAACAGTGGCATCGCGACGGACTACATTGAGCCCGGAAGCCCGTGGGAGAACTCATACAGCGAATCGTTCAACAGTCGTTTTCGCGACGAGCTGCTCAACATGGAGATCTTCACCACGCTGCTCGAGGCCAGAGTGCTGATCGAAGGACATCGACAGCACTACAATCAACATCGTGTCCACAGCTCACTCGAATACCGCACGCCGGCGGAGTTCGCGGCGCATCTCAGAAGCAAAGAACGAAAAGCATCAGCAGCAGAAAAAGCAAAACCAAAGGCCGCCGGCCTCGCCGGCTAACATCAACCGACTCTCATTCGTCGTGGTACAAAAACCGGGGGCAGGTCACGCGCAGCTGTCTCAAAGTCGTTGACAGGTTCCGTTCGGCGATTCCGCGATCACTCTCCGACACAGCCTCGATCGACGACTTCTGATTCAATCGTCCGAAGACTTTTTTCTCGAAGCCGAGATCGCTCAGCGTCTTCTCGAGTGCCCGCGCATTCTCCACGGTCGGCTCCGCAAGAAGCGCTTTGAGCGCCGCGATCACCTTCTCATTTGTCTGCGAGAGCATCGTCGAATGCTAACACTCGAGCCTCTGGGATTGCGCCTCTGATGACCGCGGAAAGGTCAGCCGCTCCGATCACGTTTGTGTTTTGCCACTTGACCGCGAAAGTCCATAGCTGAGTAAACATCCGAGTGGCGCGGTCACAATCGAAGTGAGCGCGAGAATGTAGGCGGCGGCCCATGCGCTTCCTTCGAGCGGTTTGCGTAGCAGATCAAGCTGCACAATGACACTTAAGGTCTCCGTAATTACGCCGAACAGCGCCACAAAAAGCAAGGCGTGCCCTATCCGCGCGGCGTGTACCCACATCGTACGGCGCGTCGCGATTGAACAGACGACGAGCGTCGGCAGCCAAATCATGACCATCGGAACAATTGCGTCCGCGCTTACTAACTGCGATCTCTGCGGGGCACCGATCGCAGCACATGAAGATACCCACGCGACCGCGAGAGCGACTAGGTAAAGTCGCCGCGCCATGACGTTTAATGAACTCCCATGATCGTGGTGATTTGACCAATCGTCTGCAGCCCTCGTCGGCGCGCTTCCGCCGCGGAAACGATTGAAGCTCGACCGGTTGCCGCATTTTCTTGCTCCTGCAGATACGCTGCGATTGGATGCGCGCCGCCATGAACAAAACGCATGTAGTAAACGTCGTCTCCCGAACGAGCCGACGTCAGAATGCCGCCGCCGAGCGACATCGGTACGAGATCCAACACATTAATGAAACGTGTCACTGAGTGCAGTCCAGACGGAAAAGCCGGAATCGCCTCACCGTAGGCGGTGAAATCGATCCGCGCTCTTTCGGCAGATGTGAGATAGCTCGCTGCTTCTGCAAAAACCGCCGTTCCTTGGCTGTGCGCGACAACTCGGAATGTTTCTCCGCTCTTTAGCTGCTGAATGCGAGTGCGCAGGTAATGAACAACCATTGAGTTCAATCGATCATTGATACGCGGGTAATTGATCCCGAACAGCTGCGTCGCATCTTGTCCGAGCCGCATGAGTGTGCCGGCGGCTTTGCCCGGCCAATTGAGCGGGTCAAGCGATCCGCCTGCGAACTCAGGCCATTCTGCATTGCCTGTCGGATTCAAGAGCACGTCAACTGGCGCCCCAAAATGTTTCGCTAACAGCTCGCCGCTCTCTTTTGCGCCTGTGTAGCCGTTTAACACACCATTGATATAGGCGATGCGCGCCCCTGCACCGCCGCTGATCGGAATGATCGTCGGATCAACGTCTCCCGCAAGCGTTGCCCACATCCCGACACATGCTTGATTGAGTGGATCTCGCTTGCACTGCTCGATGAGTCCTGGGCGTTCGGCCGCTCGATTCGCCTGGATCGCGCGTCGCTCGTCGGGCGTCAGACTCTCAAGCCCATCTGGATCGGAGCAGTTCACCGGATCCCCCGCACAGTACGCGTAGAGGTTCGCGCTGTCGCGATACCCGGCGGGATCCGGGGAGAGGAAGGTTCCCGTCCTGCGGTCCAGCCACCTTGCGCGCACATAATCCAGTCCAGTGAACGGGTCGGTGAAGGGGTGGGCCTTGAACGGCGAGATGACCAGGGCGGCGGCGGTGTCGGTTTGGGCCAGGGTGCCGAGGCTCGCCAGGGACGTCACGTTGTAGGGTGTGATCGTGAACGTTGCGTTCGGAGCGGTCGACGCGAACTGGCGCGTGAGGTCGCTCTGCGGCTCCGTGAAGCCGGCGAACAAGATCGGGGCGGCGGGGCCGTAGGTCGTAGAGCGCAGCGTGCTCGTCACCGCGATCGATACGCTCGCGGGCGGCAGGGGCGGGAGGGTCCACGTGATCGTGTACGGGTCGCTCAGCACCGGCGGGAGGGCGGGCGGGGGGGTCACGCGCACGCCTCCGGCCACGGTCGACCGTTCGAGCGGCTCGGTCACGTGCAGACTCACTCTGAGCTGCGAGGGGTTCCCCGCGGCGTCCTTCGTCCCCTGGATCGCGATCTTGTCCACGGCCGGGCCGTTCAGCGATTCCGCTTCCTCTCCATAAGGATCGGCCATTACGGTCCGGCTGACAAGCCTTCCCGTTTCGTCCACCACTGCCTGCAACGATCCCGTCCCCGCTTCATCCCGAATGGGTTCATACCGATGCACGCCGTCGAACACTTCGATCGGATCGTCGTATCCCAGCCCTCCATGAATGAACTGACGCAGCGGCCGGCCTGTCCCGGCCTCGAACATGGCCACCAGCTGATCCGAGATCGGGTCCCAGACGAAGGTGATGTCGGGCGGCAGAGCGGAGGGGATCGTGCTGAGCGTCCAGTCCCCTTCCTCCTCGCAGAACGCGAGCGAGCCGCTTCCCGGCATGGCCGAACTGCCCAATGGCCTCGAACGCCGCAAAGCGATTC
>DATFUW010000068.1:0-8212 GCA_035260605.1 Thermoanaerobaculia bacterium
CCATGCTGCGGTCGAGCAGGTGCCAGTCAGCGCCATCCAGGCCGATGAAGATCTCCGGGGGTGAAGGTTTGGCCGACCTTGCCGCCGCCGGAACAACGCGCAGCCGTTCGAATCCCGAGGGGAGATCGACGCGCGCCGAGACTGGATCGACGGGCAGCCCGCGGGACCGAAGCTCGCCTCGAACCTCGTCCGCGATCCGCTCGCCGATCTGGCGCCGCTGATCGAGCAGCTCGCCGACGTTTGCACTGCTTGCGGCGCGCCGCACGGCCGTCGTGACCATGGATTGCAGGGCGTGGCACCAGTCGCCGTCCGGCCACTCCGCGGGAAGGGATGCCGGCGCGGCATAGGAGAACCGCGTGCGGACGGTGAACTCGTCGCCCGTCGCCGACACGGCCGGCAGCTCGGAAGCGAAGGCCAGGCGTTCGCCTGAGATGGGCACGCTGCAGGGAAGGGCGCCAAGCGGGCGAAGATAGACCCGGGTCCGCCGCATCGTCACGTGCGAGCCGGCGCGAAACACGGTGGCGGTTCCGGGCGGCTGACGGCGAACGAAAATCGCCGCCGTGGCGACGGCGGCAGCCAGCAGGAAGACAACGAGGAGGATCTTCCGCATCAAAGAGTGAGGGCCCCTCGCGGGGCCCTCAGGATACAACGTAGTGAACCGCAGATCAGAACGTGAAGCGCGCTCCGAGACGGATGCTGCGCTGACCGGTGAACGAAGTTCCCGCTTTGAGGAAGTCGGGATTGGTCGCCGTCGCGCGTGGATTCGGGATCTTGCCGACCGGCTGCACCGTTCCGGCAACGTTGAGGATTCCGCCGTCGCCGTTGCAGATTGCGTCGGGCACGCCGGCGCAGGTCGGATCGGAGCTCAGGTTGTAGCGAAGATCGACGGCGTTCGGCGCCTGACGGTTGAGAACATTGAACACGTCCAGGAGCAGATTGATCCGTCCCGGGCCGACGTTGAGCGGGAATCCCAGATGGACGTCGGCTTCATAGTCGGCCGGGCCGCGTCCGAGCGATCCTCGCGTCGTGAGGTAGTACTCATTGTTGCGATAGCTGTTCGCGTACCCCATCGCCGTCAGCGGCGTACCCGAGTAGTAGTAGGTCGCCAGGCCGAGCTCGAGACCGTGAGCCGGGCCGCTCGGGACCGTGTAGGCGCCGTAGAACTTGAACATGTTCGTGCGGTCCTGGCTGAGCAGTCCGCCGCCGGCGTTGTTCACTTCGAAGTCGGCGTAGTCGTACGCGGAATTGATGTTCGGATCGAGCTGTCCGGTCGACACCTGCGTGGTGCCGTCGTAGTTGCCGGTCAGACGCGACCAGACGTAGCTGGCGTAGAACTGGTAGTTGTTGCTGAAGCGCTTGGTGGCGTGAAGCTCGATCGCCTTGTAATTGCGGGTCGGAATTGGAAGCTGCAGAACGATGTCGCCGTTCAGTGTTCCGCCACCAGTGCCGATCCCCGTGCCCGGATTCGCTACGAAATAGTCCGAGCACGGCGGGCAGACGAGCATGTCCTCGATGATGTTGTTGAGCTTGCGGTAGCTGCCTTTGACTCCGACAGCGAGGTTCTGCGTGAGCTCGTAGTCGTAGCCGAGGAGCCATTCATCGAGATACTGCCCCTTGAGGTTCGGGTCAACGGGAACAGCAGACCCGCCGAGCAGGCGGTACGGATTGCCGGCCAGATTGTGCGGGGCGTTGGGGTCGGGAATGAAGTTTGTCGAGGTCGGGTCGAAGTTGTTGACGTCGACCGAGACCTCGCCGCCAAGCTCGCGGATATTGATGTCCATCGGGATCGACTCGTAGAAACGGCCGAAGTTCGCATACACCTTGCTCCGGCCGTTGTTCTGCGGATCCCAGATCACACCGACGCGCGGCGCCCAGTTGTTGTCGAGGTTGATCTTCCAGCTGCCAAATCGGTCGCCAACCTTCTGTGTCTCGTAGCGCACGCCGGCATTGACCGTCACGTTGCTGAGAACCTTCCACGAATCCTGAACGTAGAGACCGGTGTTCCGGGTCTTGGCCACCGTGTTAAGCGGGTTGGCGACGGAGTTCGGCCAGGTCGTTGGATCGCTGAAGCTGAATCCGGCTGCCTGGTCGTTCATGAACCCTTCATGCGTGTAGTAGATCGCGCTTGGGTCGGGACAGGTGTTGTCCACCAGCGCAACCGAGCAGCGCTTGCGCACCCAGTCGCCGCCGCCGTAGAAGCGGTTCGTGTTGACTTCGAGGTTCTCGATGTCGCCGCCGAGCTTGATGGTGTGTGCGCCGAGGAACGTGCTGATGTCGAGCTTCCCGGCGTTGCGCGTGTACTGGGAATTCGTCCAGCTCACGAATCCGCCGCTGCGGACGTTCGGCACCTGAGTGAGATCCTGCAACTGCGACATCGTCGTGCCTGCGCCGCCGAACGTCGTTTTCTCCTTGTGCTGGCCGCCGGTGGCGTTGACGTTCCAGCGGCTGCCGAAGACACCCGTGTAGAGAGCGTTGTAGTCGTTTCCACCAGTCTTTTCGGTGCCCTGAAATGTGCTCGGCGGGCCGGAGATAGCAAACAGAGCTCCCTGGTTGTTCGACGGGTCGCCGAGAACCGACAGATTGAGCAGGTGGCTCGAGCTGATGGCGAAGCTGAGCTTTCCTGCGTAGAGGTCGCGCGTGATGTCCGTCGGCAGTTTTCCGCCAACGGGGACCGAGAAACCAGGGACCGACAGGGCAGTATTGATCCGGACGCTCTGATCCGTCTCTTTCACGCGGTCGTAGGCGCCGAAGAACCAGAGGCGGTCTTTCATCACGTACCCGCCGAGGGTGGCGCCGAAATCGAATTGCTTGCTGATGTCGTTGAATGTCGTGTCGGTCGCTGGCCTCTCTGACAGATTTGCCGGAGCCGACCGCAATCCGCCGCCGGCGTCATAGCCGAACACATCGCCGTGGAATTCATTGGAGCCGCTCTTGGTGACGGCGATGATCGCGCCGCCGGTAAGCCGCCCGTATTCGGCAGGCAGACCGCCGGTGAGGACCTGCTCCTCCGCGATGAAGTCCATGTTGATGTTCTTCACGTTCTGGCCATGCGAGATGCCGGTCAGGTTGAGGCCGTCGACCACATACTCGTTTTCCGAACCGGTGCTGCCATAGATGGTCGTCTGCCCCGCGCCCTGTCCGTTGCCGGTCTGGGTTGCGGTTCCCGGCGCCACCTGCGCGGCAGCCGTGAAGTTGCGCGCGATCGGCAGCGCCTGGAGCGTCTGCGCCGTAATGTTCGCCCCCTGCTGGGCGGAGGTGACGTCAACGACCGGAGCGGCGGCGGTGACTGTGATGGTCTCCGCAGTGGCGGCGCTCATCGTCACATCGAGGGTGACGGTCTGGTTGATGTCGATTTTGATGTTCTGCTGGTGGATGGTGTTGAAGCCCTGCAGTGTCCCGGCCAGCGAATAGTTGCCCGGCGGGAGCAGCGTGAAGCGGAAATGCCCGCCCGCGTCCGTCACGGCCGTGCGCACGCCCTGCAAAGCTGCCGACTGAACCTCCATGCTGACGCCGGGCAGGGCGTTGCCGCCTGTCTTGACTGTGCCCTCGACCGCGCCCGTGGTCGCGGTCTGCGCGAGCACGGTCCCGGCGACGAGCATGCTCAGGATGAGCAGAAGTGCCAGTTGAAACTTTCTTACGAGCATTCGAAGTTTCTCCTACGTAAGTTGCGTTGTTGATACGAGATTTGCCGAACCGATCCTTCATGAAAGTGGGCTACTGAGAGCGCACCTCCAAGTCCTTGTTGATGCAAACCCGAACCGCTCTTGCTGATTAGGTGTACCCAGGGGGGCACGCCGATCGACTGATCCGCTTCGGCTGCACGCTGGCTGCCGTACCGGGTTCAAAAGCGAAACATATTGTTTCTTGTGATTTAACGCAACAGTAACGTGAGACCCGGAGAGACCGAATTCAAAAAAGTGGAGATCGCTTTCATTCCGTCGGTTCCGGTCCACGGGCTCTCGCGCGAGAACTTCGAGGTCCGGTGACGCTCGTGACCGGAGAGCCGCGGGCCGATCGCCGCGGAGTCTCTGTTCCCATCCGGGTGAAGGTCCCGTTCTCGTCGACCCAGTTCGTCCCGGCCGGCGGAGGCCCGCGGGCCAGCGTCCGCGTCTATCTCTCCGCCTTCGACGATCTCGGCAAAAGGATCTACGGTCGGGAGCATTCAGCTCACTCTCCGGTTTCCCGTCCCGCCGCCCCCCGAACGCCACGTTCGTCTACGAAAACGCCGTCGTTGTTCGGAGGGACCGACGAGCCGGATCGTGGCTGCGGTGCACGACGACGTGACCGATCTCGTGGGATCCGACGGCGCCACGATCGCTCCGGAATAACTCCTCATGGGGCCGCCGTTTACACGAATCCACGCCGTTTGACTGCCCGCCGCTCGCGTGCTACAAACGGCGCTCCTTTACTCGGAGGTCGATCGTGTTCGCCATCATCCGTTCCGGTGGAAAGCAGTACCGCGTTGCCGAAGGGGAACGCCTGTTCGTCGAGCGTGACGTCCTCGCCAGCGCCGACGGCGGAAAGATCACCTTCGCCGACGTGCTCATGCTCGGCGGCGATCAGCCAAAGGTCGGCGCGCCGACCGTCGGCGGAGCGGCCGTGATCGCCACGGTCCTCGGCGAGACCCGCGCGCCCAAGATCACCGTCTTCCGGAAGAAGAACCGGAAGAACCACACGAAACGGAAGCACGGCCATCGCCAGGAGATGGTCGAGATCCGGATCGATTCCATCAAGGGGTAAACGTCCATGGCTCATAAAAAAGGACAGGGCTCGTCGCGCAACGGCCGCGACTCGCAGCCCAAGATGCTCGGGGTCAAGGCCTTCGCCGGCCAGTTCGTCACCGGCGGTTCGATCATCGTTCGCCAGCGCGGCACGAGAATCAACGCCGGCAAGAACGTCGGCATCGGCCGCGATCACACGCTGTTCGCCAAGATCGCCGGGACCATCCGCTTCGACGACAAGGGTGCACGCGGGCGCTTCGTCAGCATCACGCCGGCCACTGAATCCTGAGCCGCGCTGACGGTAAAGGATCCCCTGCGCAGGCTGGCAGCCTCTTCGCAGCTTTCGGGGTCAGATGTTCATCGACCAGGCAACCATTCGTGTGAAAGCCGGTGACGGCGGCAACGGATGCGTCGCGTTTCGCCGCGAAAAGTACGTTCCCAGGGGCGGACCGTCCGGTGGCGACGGCGGAAGCGGCGGGTCGGTCTGGGTCGTGGCCACGAAGCGCCTGAACACGCTCTATCACCTGCAGTTCCATCCCGAGTGGCGCGGCGGCCGCGGCGAGCACGGCATGGGATCGAACTGCTCTGGAGAGCATGGGGAAGACGTGACCATCGAGCTCCCGGTCGGCTCCGTCGTGTGCGACAAGGCGAGCGGCGAACTGCTCGCCGACCTCACGCACGAAGAGGAAAAGGTCCTGGTGGCGAAGGGAGGGCGCGGGGGTTGGGGCAACCAGCACTTCGCAACTGCCACCCGTCAGGCGCCGCGCTTCGCGCAGCCTGGCGACCCCGGCGAACAGCGGGAGATCTTCATCGAGCTGAAGTTGATCGCCGATGCCGGCATCATCGGCCTGCCGAACGCCGGAAAGTCGACGCTGATCTCCGTGATCAGCGCCGCGAAGCCGAAGATCGCCGACTATCCGTTCACCACGCTCGTCCCCAACCTCGGCGTCGTGCGTGCCGATGACGATCAGACGTTCGTCGTCGCCGACATCCCGGGGCTCATCGAAGGGGCGCACGAAGGGCACGGCCTCGGCCACGAGTTCCTCCGCCACGTCGAGCGCTGTTCCATTCTCCTGCATCTCGTCGATCTCTCCGCGAACGACCATCCGGAATCCGACGCGGAGGTCATCGCCCGCGAGCTGGAGCTGCATTCGAAGACGCTCGCCGGGAAGCCGCGCCTCATCTGCGGATCGAAACTCGACGCGGCGATCCAGGGCAACTCCGAGCGCCTGCGGGCATACGCCACCCGTCACGGCTATGCCTATCACCAGATCTCCGCGGTGACCGGCGAGGGCGTGCAGGAGCTGATCCGCAGAATGGCGGCAGTCATCCGCGAGACGAAGGAGGTCGCGCTCTCGGCGCACGAATGAACATCGGCGTTTGCGGCGGCACGTTCGATCCCTTTCATCGCGGACACCTCGAGCCGGTCCTCGAGATCCGCGGCGAGATGCAGTGGGACCGCGTGATCTACATCCCGGCGTGGCGTCAGCCGCTGAAGGACCGCACGCCGACCTCGGCATATCATCGCTTCGCCATGGCCGTGCTGGCCACGCACCGAGATCCGGCGCTCTTCGTCTCGCCGGTCGAACTCGAGCGCGGCGGTACGTCGTACACGGTCGACACGCTCGAGGAGCTGCACCGGATCTCTCCCAACGCCTCCTTCGACTGGATCATCGGCGACGACGCGGCGCTGCACCTGCTCGATTGGAAGGATCCCGAGCGGCTCTTTTCCCTGACGCGGTTCATCGTGCTCGCGCGCGGAGGGCCGGCGCCGGCGCCGGAGCTCGCCGGCCGCGCGACCGCCGGAAAGATCGTCTACGTCCGCAACGAATCCGTCCTAATCTCCTCGACCGACATCCGCGCCCGGGTGTGCGCCGGGCAGCCGATCGACGGCTTGGTCGATCCTCTAGTCTCGCGCTACATTCAACATTACGGGTTGTACCGAGAGTGACCAGTTGACCGATCCCATCCAGCATCGCATCCGCACGGCCGTCGCCGCGGCCGTCGACAAGAAAGCCTTCGATCTGAACGTCCTCGCCGTCAGCGAGCTGACGTCGATCGCCGACTATTTCGTGCTCTGCTCGGCGAACAGCGAGCGCCAGACGCAGGCCATCGCCGACGCCGTGCTGGACAAGGTGCGGCAGGAGGAAGGGGTCAAGCCGCTGCTGGTGGAGGGGACCACGCCCGGCCGCTGGATCCTGATCGACTTCGGCGATTTCATCGTGCACATCTTCACCGAGGACTGCCGCAGGTTCTACGGACTGGAGCGCCTGTGGGGCGATGCGCCGAACGTGACCGCAGAGTTCACCGGGGAAGCGGAAAAGCCGCGGAATGTCCGCCGCAAGAAAACGTCGTAATCCCGTCCTGACCGATTTCGTCCGCACGAAGAGTCCCGCCATGCGTGCGGTCGTGCAGACGGTCGAGAAGGTGATCGACCACGACGTCAACGTCTTCCTCCTCGGCGAATCGGGCGTCGGAAAGGACCATCTGGCCGAGGCCATCCACGCCTGCGGGCCGCGCCGCGACCGTCCCCTGGTGCGTATCGACTGTGCCGCCATCCCCGCCGAGCTGTTCGAGGCGGAGCTCTTCGGGTTCGAGAAGGGGACGTTCACCGACGCCGTCGCGCGGAAGGTCGGAAAGCTGGAGATGGTCCAGGGAGGAACGGTCTACTTCGATGACGTCGTCTCCCTCGCTCCGCATCTGCAGGCTAAGCTGCTGCGCGCCATCCAGGAGAAGCGGTTCACGCGGCTGGGCGGGCATCAGTCGATCTCCTTCGATTCGCGGATCCTCTCGTCGAGTATGGGAGGAACTCTGCGGAACGACCTCCTCTACCGGCTCAACGTCGTCACCATCGAGATCCCGCCGCTGCGCGAGCGTCCGGAGGACATCGAGCCGCTGGCGAAGGCCTTCGTCGCGCGGAGGAAGCGGGGGATCGACAAGACGGCCGTGGAGATGCTGCGCGCGCACCGGTGGCCGGGCAACGTCCGCGAGCTGCGGAACGTGATCGACCGCGCGGTTCTGCTCGAGGAGTCCGACTGGGTCACGTCGCGGTCACTCCCGCCGCTGGAAAGCGATTTCGTCGGAGCCGCCGCCGAACGGGAGTGGACGCTCGAGCAGCTCGAAGCGCGTTACATCCGCGAGGTACTGCGCCGCACCCGCTCGAACTTCTCCCGCGCGGCTGCGATCCTCGGCATCAACCGCAAGACCCTCCTCGAAAAGCGCCGCAAGTACGAGATCGACTGACCCGCTCACGGCCTGACCGCGCGCACTCGTGCGGGGGTCCCGGTCACGTAGAGGATGCCTCCGGTCTCGGCATACACCCGGCCGCGGCCGTCGATGGCCAGCGGCGTATACGACTGCCCCCCGCCCGTCGAAAGGATCAGCGACCGGTCGAGGCTGCCATCGGGACGGATCGCATAGAGCACGCCATCTTCGGCGTTCATGAACACGGTCCCGTCGGCACCGATCGCCGGACCGTTCACGCACCACTC
>DATFUW010000069.1:0-4880 GCA_035260605.1 Thermoanaerobaculia bacterium
GCCGGCGCGCTCGTAATCGAGATCGGAAAACGCGCGCCGCGCCGACGGCTGCACCCGGACCTCGACGGCGTGCTGGTGCACGAGCTCCGCGACGTGATCCGGCGTCAGCGGCGCCCGCCGCTCCCAGCGGTTCTTGTCCTCAGCGCGGATCCCGATGCAGGTCATGAGCGGAGACTAACACGCGTTCATCGTTCATTCGCCTCGCGCGGCGGGTGGAGCCATAATCCGCCTTCATGTTGAAGCGAATCGCGTTCCTGCTCCTCCTGGCCAGCACTGCGACGGCACAAGTAGACCCGCACCTGTTTCAGGAAATGCGCTGGCGCATGATCGGTCCCTTCCGCGGAGGTCGCACCGTCGCCGCAGCAGGCGTGCGCGGCGAGCCGAACGTCTTCTACATCGGCGCGAACGACGGCGGGGTCTGGAAGACCACCGACTTCGGCCGGGTGTGGACGCCGATCTTCGACAGCGAGCCGACCGGATCGATCGGCGCGCTCGCCGTCGCCCCCTCCAATCCCGACATCCTCTACGTGGGCTCCGGCGAAGGGCTGCAACGCCCCGATCTCTCGACCGGCGACGGCATTTACAAGTCGCTCGATGCCGGCAGGACGTGGCAGCACCTCGGCCTGCGCGACGGGCAGCAGATCCCCATGATCGCCGTCGACCCTCACGATCCGAACCGCATCTTCGTCGCCGTGCTCGGCCACCCGTACGGGCCGAACGAGCAGCGCGGCATCTTCCGCTCGACCGACGGCGGCGCGACGTTTCAGAAAGTGCTCTACAAGGACGAAAACACCGGCGGGATGGACGTGGCGCTCGATCCGTCCAACCCCGAGACCGTCTACGCCGTGCTGTGGGAAGCGCGGCAGGGGCCGTGGGAAAACGCGGCGTGGACCGGGCCGAACAGCGGCCTGTTCAAATCGACAGACGGTGGAAGCACGTGGACGCAGCTCACGGCGGGCCTGCCCGGGCCGGCCGAGGAACTGGGACGCATCGGCATCGATGTCGCGCAGGCGGATCCGAAGCGGATCTACGCCGTGGTCGGCGCGAAGAAAGGCGGCGGGATCTACCGCAGCGACGACGCCGGCGCGAGCTGGCAACTGCTGAACAGCGACGAGCGGCTGTGGGGACGCGACGGCGACTTCAACGAGATCCGCTCCGATCCGAAGAACCCCGACGTCGTCTACGTGGCGAACATCGTGACCTGGAAGTCGGTCGACGGCGGAAAGAGCTGGTCGGCGTTCCGCGGAGCGCCGGGCGGCGACGACTACCACCGCGTCTGGATCAATCCCGACGATCCGAACATCCTCCTCATCGCCGCCGATCAGGGGGCGATCGTGACGGTCAACGGCGGCGCGACGTGGAGCTCCTGGTACAACCAGCCGACGGCGCAGTTCTATCACGTGAACACCGACAACGATTTCCCGTACCGCGTCTGCGGCGGGCAGCAGGAGAGCGGCTCGGCATGCGTGCAGAGCCGCGGAGACGACGGGCAGATCACATTCCGCGAGTGGCACCCCGTCGGGGTCGAAGAATATGGATACGCGGTCCCCGATCCGCTCGATCCGAACATCGTCTTCGGCGGAAGGCTGGAGCGATACGACCGCCGCACCGATCAGGTGACGAACGTGGCCCCGAAGGTGCTGCGCAGCCCCGGCTACCGCGTCGTCCGGACGCAGCCGGTGGTCTTCTCCCCCGCCGATCCGCACATCCTCTATTTCGCATCGAACACGGTCTGGAAGACCGTGAACCGCGGGCAGAGCTGGACGGAGATCAGTCCCGACCTCACACGGAAGACCTGGGCGGTGCCGGCGAGCGTCGGCAAGTACACCCCGGAGGTGAAGGTCGCGCAGCGCGGGGTCATCTACACCATCGCTCCCTCCCCGCTCGACGTGAACCGCATCTGGGCCGGCACCGACGATGGTTTGATCCACGTCACCACCGACGGCGGGAATCAGTGGAAGGACGTGACCCCTCCGCAGCTCGTGCCGTGGGCGAAGGTCTCGATCATGGAGGCGTCGCACTTCGATCCGCTCGAGGCGTGGGCGGCGATCAACACCTTCCGCCTCGATGAGCTGCGGCCCCACGTTCTGCGCACGCGCGACGGCGGAAAGTCGTGGACCGAAATCGTGAACGGCCTTCCGGACGACGGGAACATCAATGTCGTCCGCGAGGACCCGAAGACGCGCGGGCTGCTCTTCGCCGGAAGCGAACAGGCGGCCTATGTGTCGTTCGACGACGGCGATCACTGGCAGTCGCTGCGCTTGAACATGCCGGCGATTTCCATCCGCGACCTCGTCGTGCACGACGAGGACCTCGTCGCCGGGACGCACGGGCGGGGATTCTGGATCCTCGACGATCTGGAGCCGCTGCGGCAGGCCAAGTCCGTCTCCGGCACGACGCTTCTCGAACCGGAGCGCGCATGGCGGTTCCGGTGGAACAAGAACAGTGACACGCCGCTGCCGCCCGACGAGCCGGCCGGGCAGAACCCGCCCGACGGCGCCATCATTGATTATTCTCTCGCCGAGGCGTCGCCTCAGGTCACGCTCGAGATCCTCGACGCCCACGGCAATCTCGTGCGCCGCTACTCGAGCAGCGACCCCGCCGAGCCGCCGAAGGACACCGGAAACGTGCCGTGGTATTGGATCCGTCCGCCGCAGGTGCTTTCGGGGGCGGCCGGGATGCATCGCTTCGTCTGGGACCTGCACTACACGCCGCTCCCGGGCTCGCGGGCCGGGTATCCGATCGCGGCGATCGCGCACGACACCGCTCCGGCGTACAGCTCGCCGTGGGTGATGCCGGGAACCTACACGGTGAAGCTGACGGCGAACGGCCGCTCGATGACCCGGCCCCTGGCCGTGGAGATGGACCCGCGCGTGAAGACGCCGACCGAGGGATTGCAGCGCCAGTTCACGCTCTCGAAGGAGCTCTACGATGCGCTGCTGGAGGCGAGCCGGATGCCGGCGCCGCTCTCGCGCGAAGCGCAGACGGCGGTGGGATCACTGCGCAGTGTGATGGCCCTGCTGCAGCGCGCCGACGTCACGCCCAGCGCGCAGGCGACGAAAGCCGCGGCGGAAGCGCTTGCAGCATGGCGGTCTCTGCAGCGGCAGTGATACACTCAACACCCTTCATGCTTCAGACCGAGCGGCGGCGGTTCCACCGTGTTCAATTGAGGCAACCCATTCGAGCGTTTGCCGGAGCTGTACCCGTGCAACTCATCGATGCCTCGATTGCCGGAATTCGCATCGTGCATCAGACGGCGCTGCCGCCGGTCGGCAGCACGTGTCGTGTGATGTTCCAGTCGGACTTCGGCCCGATCAGCGTCGACTGCGAGATCGTGCATACCGACGAGCGGCCGGCGGCGAAATTCGGCGATCCGCCGTCGTACGAGTCGGGGTTGCGCGTGCTCGGAGCGGACCGGCAGTCCCAGGAACGACTCCGCGAGATGGTCACCGTCACTTCCACACGCCAGGGCCGCAACAACAACGGAAATCACTGACGGTCCGAGGCCACCTCGGCCACGACGCCGGCGATCGAGGTGGGATCGAGCGGTTTCATCAGATATCGCTGGAATCCCGCGGCGAGAATGCGGACGCGGTCTTCGGTCCGCCCGAACGCGGTGATGGCCACGGCCGGCATGCGCTGCTCCGGGACGCGAAGCACCTTGCGCAGCGATTCGATCAGTTCGTAGCCATCGCGTCCGGGCATGGCGATGTCGCTGACCAGCACGTCGGGAATCCGCTGCCGCACCGCGGCGAGCGCCTCGTCGGCCGAGGCCGCGGTCCGCACGGATGCGCCGGCGTAGCGCAGCGAGACTTCGATGAACCGCCGCGTTTCGGAGTCATCGTCGACCACCAGGACGTCTTTGCCGTTCAGGTCGGGCCGGGCCGTCTCGGCCGTGTCGCGGATCTGCGAAGGCATGCTGTCGGTGCGGATCGGAAGGACGACGCGGAACGTGGCGCCGAGGCCCAGCCCTTCGCTCGATGCGGTCACCGATCCGCCGTGCAGTTCGATGATCTGCTTGACGATCGCCAGCCCGAGGCCCAGCCCGCCGAAGCGCCGCGTCGTCGTGCTGTCGGCCTGCCGGAAGCGGTCGAAGATGTGCGGCAGGAATTCGGGGGCCATCCCCTCTCCGGTGTCGCTGACACGGAGTTCGATCTGCTCCGTGTCGTGGATCGATTCGACACGCACGGCTCCCCCCGGCGGGGTGAACTTCACGGCATTGTTCACCAGGTTCCAGACCACCTGCTGAAGGCGGTTCGGGTCGCCCGGCAGGTGGGGATGCGCGGCGTCGAGGTCGACGCGGATCCGCACTCCCTTCGCGTTCGCCGCTGGCTGCACCGCGCGGACGGCGCTGGTGACGATCTCGTCGAGGTCGACGTCCTCGATCGAGAGCTGCAGTTTCCCGAGGGTGATGCGCGAGACGTCGAGCAGATCATCGATCAACTGCGCCTGCGAGCGCGCGCTCTTCTCGATCGATTCGATCGCCTCGTTGACGGTGGACTCCTCGAGGCCGCCCATCTTCAGCAGGCGCGCCCATCCGAGGATCGACGTCATCGGAGTGCGCAGTTCGTGGGAGAGCGTGGCCAGAAACTCGTCTTTGGCGCGGTTCGCCGCCTGCGCCTCTCCGTAGAGCTGCGCGTTGTCGATGGCCACACCGACGCGCCGGACGAGGTCCTCGATCAGCGGCAGGTCGCGCTCGCTGAAGCGGCGCCCGGACTCGGCATGCACGAGCGTCAGCGCGCCGTACACGCGCCCGCCGGTCAGGATGGGTACGACGATCCACGAGCGGATCGAGAGCTTGCGGATCAGTTCCCGGTGCCGCTCGTCGTGTGCGTAGCGGTCGAGCAGTTCGGCCTTGGCTTTCCCCATGATCCGCGCCG
>DATFUW010000070.1:0-2436 GCA_035260605.1 Thermoanaerobaculia bacterium
ACCGGCTCCCTCTGTCGCGGCCAGCGCTCCAGCGGCCCGTGCCCAGGCTGAAGAGCCCGCCCCGGCGCCGGCTCCCGCCCCCGTGGCACCGCCACCGATGGCGCCTCCTGCGCCGCGGACTCCAGTCGCGCAGCGGCGTCCGACCGGTCCGACCGGACCGCGCGCGCGCTCCCCGCAGGCGGCACGTCCGAATTATGCCGGACAGGCCCCGGCAGTCCGCCCGCCGGCGCCGCGTCCGCCGATGGGCGCGCGGCCAGCGCCCGGAATGGCGGCGGCGCGTCCTGCCGCACGTCCTGCAGGCCCCGGCGCCGCGATGCGCGGCCCCGGTATGCGCCCCGCTGGCGCACCGACGCCGGCGCCGTCCATGCCGGGCATGGCGCCGCGCCGCCGCAAGGCCGACGAAGGGGGCGAGGAGCGCCCGGAGAAGAAGAAGGCTGCCGGGAAAGGCGTGAAGAAGGGGCGCGAGGTCGAAGTCGACGCCGAACTCTTCACCAAGGGACCGTTCTCCGGAACGCAGATCATTGCCGAGGACCTCGGTCCGGACATCGTCGCTCCGGAGTCCGCGGAAGAGGAGGCGGAGAAGCCGAAGGTCCCGTCGTCGCGGCGCGACATGCGCAAGCAGGCGGCGCCTGTGTCGGCAAAGGTACTGGAGTTCAAGCGCCCGACAGGGAAGGTTCCCCTGACCGAGGGCGTGACGGTCAAGGAACTCGCCGACAAGCTCGGCGTGAAGGCCAACGACCTGATGAAGCATCTGCTGATGAAGAAGGGGCTCATGGTCTCGATCAACCAGCCCCTGGGCGGCGACCTGGCACTGGAGATCGCGCGCGACCTGGAGTTCGACGCGGAGATCGTGTCGTTCGAAGATTCGGTGGGGATGGAAGCGATCGAAAAGGGAGGGGAGAAGGGGAGCACGCCACGTGGTCCGGTGATCACCGTCATGGGCCACGTCGACCACGGCAAGACGTCGCTGCTGGACGCGATCCGCGAGACGAACGTCGCCGGGGGCGAAGCCGGCGGGATCACGCAGCACATCGGCGCGTATCAGATCGACAAGCGCGACCGGAAGATCGTCTTCCTGGACACGCCGGGTCACGAAGCGTTCACGATGATGCGCGCCCGCGGCGCGAAGGTGACGGACATCGTCGTGCTGGTGGTCGCGGCCGACGACGGCGTCATGCCACAGACGAAAGAAGCGATCGACCACGCGCGGGCGGCGAAGGTGCCGATCATCGTGGCCATCAACAAGATCGACAAGGCGAATGCGAACGTGGAACGCGTCCGCCGCGAACTGGCCGACGCCGGCGTGCTCGTCGAGCAATGGGGCGGCGATGTCGTCTCCGTCGAGGTCTCCGCCATCAAGAAGCAGGGGATCGACGATCTGCTCGACATGATCCTGCTCACCGCCGACATGCTCGACCTCAAAGCCACGCCGGAGTTCTCGGCGCGGGGCGTCGTGCTCGAGGCGCGCAAAGAAGTGGGGCGCGGAATCGTGTCCACGGTTCTCGTGCAGGACGGCACGCTGAAGATCGGCGATCCGTTCTTCTCCGGACAGACCTACGGCCGCGTGCGCGCCATGACCGACGACCGTGGCGAGCGGATCAAGGAGGCCGGCCCGGCCACGCCGGTGCAGGTGACGGGATTCGACGATGTGCCCAACGCCGGCGACATGCTCCAGGTGCTCGACGATGAGACGCAGGCGCGCATGATCGGGCAGCTCCGGCAGGAGAAGGCCCGCGAGGCGGCGCAGCAGAAGTCGAGCCGCATGTCGCTCGATCAGCTCTTCCAGCGCATGCAGCAGGGCGGGATGAAGGAGCTGAACGTCATCCTGAAGGCCGACGTGCAGGGCTCCGTCGAGGTGCTCAACGACACGCTGCGCAAGCTCTCCACCGACGAGGTCAAGGTCAACGTGATCCACTCCTCGGTCGGCGCGGTCTCGACCAACGACGTGCTGCTCGCCAGCGCGTCGGACGCCATCGTGGTCGGGTTCAGCGTCCGCCCCGAGCGCAACGCAGCGGAACTCGCGGAGAAGGAAGGGGTCGATATCCGCCTCTACACGGTCATCTACAACCTGGTCGACGAGATCAAGGCGGCAATGACCGGACTCCTCGAGCCGAAGTTTCACGAGGTCTTTCAGGGACGCGCCGAGGTGCGGAACACCTTCAAGGTGCCGAAGGCGGGGACGATCGCCGGTTGCATGGTGGTCGACGGGACCATCCCGCGGACGGCCAACGTGCGGCTGCTGCGCGACAACCGTGTCATCTTCGAAGGGAAGATCGCCTCGCTGCGGCACTTCAAGAACGACGTCTCGGAGGTGCGGCAGGGCTTCGAGTGCGGCATCGCCATCGAACGCTTCCAGGACGTCAAGATCGGCGACATGATCGAGGGCTTCAAGGTCGAGAAGCTGGAGCCGGTACTGGCGTAAGCGCGGAGCACCGG
>DATFUW010000071.1:0-2872 GCA_035260605.1 Thermoanaerobaculia bacterium
CTGGTGCAGATCGCCGTCGAAGTGACCGGACTGCCCTCCGCGCGCTTCCGTCCCCGGGCCGACACGCAATACGCGCTCGACTGCGGGCAGACCACCGGCTCGCGCGCAACGCTGCTGGGCGGGCGGGCGGTGGCCGACGCGGCGGCGAAGCTGCGGCGCGACCTCGACCGCGGATTGACGCTCGAGGATTTCGCGGCACCGAGTACGAAGGGGAAGTGGTGATCGACGACACCACCGCGCCGGGCTCCGAAGCGCGAGCGATCAAGACGCACACCGCGTTCGGGTTCGCCACGCAGCTCTGCATCCTCGACGAACGAGGCCGCGTGGCGCGGATCGTCGCTGCGCATGACGTCGGCCGGGCGATCAATCCCGCCTTCTGCGAAGGTCAGATCGAAGGTTCAGTGCACATGGGATTGGGCTATGCCCTGACCGAGGAGTTGCCCTGTCCCCAGGGGATGCCGGCGACGTGGAAGCCGATGGAGCTTGGCATCCTCCGGGCGACCGACATGCCGGAGGTCGAAGTGATCCTCATCGAAGAGCCGGAGCCCGAAGGGCCGTTCGGTGCGAAGGGTCTCGGCGAAATTGGCCTGGTGCCGACCGCGTCGGCGGTGGCGTCGGCGCTGGAAGCATTCGACGGCCTCCGGCGCACGACGCTGCCGATGAAAGATTCGCCGGCTGCCCGGGCCATGCGCGCGGGGCACACGGGGACTCCATGACAGTCAGCACACACGCACCTCGATTCCGGGCGCGCGGCGCGGGCGTCACGCAGGAAGAGATCGAGCACATTGCCGTCCTCTGCATCACCACGATCGGCTTCCCGGCGGCGATGCGCGCGCTGTCGTGAATCAGCGATCCGGCCGCGCAGCCGAAAAAACGTGGTTAGCCCGGGGCGAGCCGATGTCGCCCTCGAGCCGGGCGCGTGGGTACGCGACCGCGTTACGCGGGGTGTGCCTTCGATCTGGAGGCGAGGAGGCTCTGCCATGCGTCGTCGACCGCGGCCGCCCAGCCGTGGGGGGCGGGGGAGGGAGCGATCCGTGCGTTCGGCACGAGGGCCTGAAGTTCGGAATCTGCTTGGCCGTCCGGCCCCGGAACGATGATTGGCACATCGGCGCGCGTGAGAAACTCCGAGTCGAGGAGCGTCCCACCGAGTGCGACCGTCATGTCGCAGCGCAGTTCCTCGCAGATGCGCATGGCGGCCTCACCCTCGTCGCACTCGCGGCACAGATGAAAGAATCGTCTGCCGCGCCGCACGGAGAATCCGATTCGCGCGGCCGCCTTCCGCACGGCTGCGACGTCTCCGCTCTCGATGACGAAAGGTTCGCTGAAGCGCCGGCGCATCGAGGCATGGAGCATCTCGCCCGACCGGCCCGACAGGCGCGCGGCATCCTTTTCCTCCAACGCCGAATAGACGAGCAGGTTCGCGCCGGAGCGCTCTTCGATCTCGCGCACCACTTCGAGCAGCGTATCGGCCGGAGGACCGCACGCTTCGATTTCCCATCCGCTGGCCATCCAGCGAGCGATCGCCCCCCCTCCTTCGATCACCATCGCGTCATGCAACCCAAGATCGGCCGCGATCGGCGCAATTTCGTCGAGCGTCATTACCGACACGGGGATCACCGGAACTCCAGCGGCATGAAGGCGCCCGATCATTGGCCTGGCCGAGCCCGCTTCAAATGTTCGGGCATCGAGCAGCGTCCCGTCGATCGCCGTAAAGACTGCGAATCGGTGAAAAGACGATGCGGCGGCGCCGCGTGATTTCGGACGGATTCTGACGGAGACGCGCTTGCGGCTTTCCATGTCGCGGCACAGTAGGTCGACTCGGCGTGGCTTCCAATCCGGCAAAGGGGGGAGACGCCGAACACGTGTGCCTGACAGCATTCCGCCTCCCTTGTGAAGGGGATGTACATCGCGGAAACGCGGCCATAACGTGCATCGCGTGGTGGCGGTGGTCGTTCAGCCCGCAATGGCAAGTCCCCACGGCGAATGACCCCGCCGGCCACGCCAACTGGAGATCAATGTCAAATTCCGGAATCAGCGGCGCCGAGCGGCTGCGGACCATCGTCACGAGGCAAATCCCGCCCGGCCGCATCGTGGTCATCGCGAACCGCGAGCCGTACGCGCACGAGCGCAATTGCGACGGAACCATCGTCGCCCGGCGGCCGGCGAGCGGTCTTGTCACCGGAATCGAGCCGGTCCTTCGCGCCTCGGCCGGCACGTGGATCGCGCACGGCGGCGGATCGGCCGATCGTGAATGTTCGGATCGCGCGGGCCGCGTCGCCGTTCCTCCCGGCACGCGGGAATACACGCTCCGGCGCATCTGGATCGAGGAAGACGAGTACGAGCGCTACTATTCGGGGTTCGCGAATGAAGCCCTCTGGCCGCTCTGTCATCTCGCGCACACGCGCCCGACGTTCCGATGGTCCGACTGGACCTCCTATCAGAACGTGAACGCGATCTTTGCCCGCGCGGCGGTGGAAGAGATCCCCGGCGGCGGGCTGCTCCTCGTTCAGGACTACCATTTCGCACTGATCCCACGCATGGTGCGCAACGAAGCGCCCCACGTCGTGACCGGCCTCTTCTGGCACATCCCATGGCCGAACCGGGAGATGATCGCGATCTGCCCATGGAAGGAAACGCTATTGCGGGGAATGCTCGGCGCCGATATCGTCGGGTTTCATACACGCCGCTACTGCGAGAACTTCCTCGAAACGCTGTCCCATCACCTTGACTGCCGCGTCGATGCAGAGGCGATGGCGGTGACGCATGCGGGACATCGCACGCTCGTCCGTCCTTATCCGATCAGCATCGAATGGCCGTACCCGGCGGCGTCACGCAAGGCGGGAGCGGCGCTGCGGCGGTCGCTCGGCATCCC
>DATFUW010000072.1:0-4061 GCA_035260605.1 Thermoanaerobaculia bacterium
GCTCCGCTCGACCGGCAGCACGCCGAATGCCGGGCTCACCGACCGGCACATCCTGCTCCGCGCGCGGCGCGGCCTGCCGCATGGTCGACCGTCCGATCCGTTCGTGGCTTCGCTGCTCGTCTGGGAAGCGCACGGCGGCACGCCGCCGGAAGCGCCGAACGGTTGGCAGCAGCGGATGCTGTTCCGCGCCGCCGCCGGCCGCCGCCGCAGCGACGTGGCCGAGGCGCTGGGACGCGAACTGAATCTCACTCCCACCGCGGCCACGCAGACTTCGGACGCGGAGTTGCGCATCCTGCGTACGGCATCGGTAGCGGCCTATCCGTTCGGCAAAGACGATTTCGGCGCGGTGCGGTGGCGTTATGCGACCCGCAACCGCCTCGGTCAGTGGCACGAGATCGGATCGATGGCTCCGCGTTCCGCCGCAGATCTCGATCGCAATCTGGCGCGGCCGGAGAAGGACTGGACCGCCTGCAGCGATCGCGAGCTGCTCTACGTCGAAGGGCTGAATGGCTGGTCTTCGGATTCGCGAACCGCGCTGGCGTCGCTGTTCCGCATCCGTGCGGAACATCACCGATTGCAGCGGCTGGTCGAGGAGGAGCCGGCTTCCGCGCCTCACGAGAGCACCGACGGCATCGTCGGCGAATCGGCTCCGATCCGGGATCTCGGCGGCCTGATTCCCCGCGTCGCCGGCCGGGACGTCCCGGTGTGCGTGCTCGGCGAGTCGGGCACCGGGAAAGAGCTTGTCGCACGCGCGATCCATCGCCAGTCTGGCCGGCGCCACAAACCGTTCACGGCCATCAACTGTGCGGCACTGCCCGAGAACCTGATCGAGAGCGAGCTGTTCGGGCACACGCGCGGCGCATTCACCGGTGCAGAGCGCGACCGTGCCGGCCTGATCGAGACCACCGACGGCGGAACGCTTTTCCTCGACGAGATCGGGGAGATGCCGCTGCTCGCCCAGGCGAAGCTGCTGCGCTTCCTGCAGGACGGCGAGTTCCGGCGCGTCGGCGATCCCGCCGGCCGCAGCGCCGACGTGCGCATCATCGCCGCGACCAACCGCAAGCTCGAGGCCGCGGTCGAGGAGGGGAGGTTCCGCGAGGACCTCTATTACCGCATCCGCGGCATCGAGATCGTCGTCCCGCCGCTGCGCGATCGCGGGGGGGACGTCGCGTTGCTGGCCGCGCACTTTCTGGCCGCCGAACGGCAGAAACATCGCGGAGGGGCATCGCGTCTGTCGGCGGAGGCGGAGGCCGCGTTCGCGTCGTATCACTGGCCGGGCAACGTGCGGGAACTGCAGAACACCGTCCGCGCGGCGCACCTGCTCGCTGGCGAGGCGAAGGAGATCGAGCTCGAGCATCTCCCGGAGCCATTGCGACGACTTGCGGCCGTCCGCGCTCCGATCGGCTCGTATCAGGACGCCGTGGCGCGTTTCCGCCGCGATCTGATCGAGCGCTCGCTGTCACAGGCAAAGGGGAACCAGAACCGCGCCGCGGCGATGTTGAACATCTCCCGGCAGGCGCTCGCCTACCAGATCCGGGAGCTCGGCATTCTGGTGAACGCGGAGAAGGATGTAACCAGTCCGAAACGTCCGCGCGTGTAAGATCGTTTCGATACAGGTTCCCATGAGAACCCGGTTTCCCCATTGGCTCCTCGCACTCGCCGTCGCCGGTGGATGTGCGCTCTATTCGGACGTTTCCGTCTCGCCCCTGATCTACGATCCGGCGAACATCGACCGCGGAGGGGATGTGCAGTCGATGCTGCGCAAGGCCGACTTCAACCGGGCGATCGAGTTCGCTTCGGCCATCGACGAGAAGCCGCGGCACAGCGCGCAGGAGCTCGCCGCGCTCGGCGAGATCGAGATGATCGCCGGGCGCTACGACGACGCCCGCCGCCACCTCCGGGCGGCGATCGATCTCGAGCCCTTCCGCACCGTCTACGCGGGCATCGCCTGGGACCTCTCGCAACTCGAGTACATGTGCAACAACTACGAGTCGAGTCTCGATTGGGCGAAGGTGGCGCGCGACAAGGGGATCAACGTCCGTCCGTGGCACATCGATTACCTGCAGGCGCTGTCGAACGTCAACGTCTACCGCTTCACTTCCGAGACGCGCCAGCGCGTGCCGATGCGCGCATCGCGGCCCGACGTGCCGCGGATCGAGGTCGGGCTGAACGGCAACCATCACGTCTCGGCGATCGTCGACTCCGGCGCCGTCCTCTCCATCATGTCGCAGAGCCTCGCCAGCAGTCTGTCGGTGAAGCTCCTCGGACCGTTCGAAGGGACCTTCGCCGGCCTGCTCAACGAACCCATCAACGTGAAGTTCGGCATCCTC
Organism: Thermoanaerobaculia bacterium; assembly: GCA_035260605.1. GTDB lineage: Bacteria > Acidobacteriota > Thermoanaerobaculia > Gp7-AA8 > Gp7-AA8 > Gp7-AA10. The sequence continues at coordinate 2,331 of DATFUW010000072.1, forward strand.
GACACGCTGGACATCGGCCATATGCAGATCGCCAACGTGCCGGTGGCCATCATGCCGGACGACAAGATGAAGTTCCTCGTCAGCGGGAAGAAGGAGTTCAAGATCGACTTCCTCCTCGGTGCGAACCTGCTCAAAGAGTTCCGGATCGATCTCGACTTCCGCCGCGATCTGGTGACCTTCGAACGGATTCCGCCCGGCGGCCACCATCCAGCCCCCGACCAGAACCTCTTCATCCAGCAGTTCCGCCCCGCGATCCGCGGCACGGTCAACCGCCACGGCTGGTACATGTTCATCTTCGACACCGGCTCCGAGGTGACATTCCTCAACGAGCGTCTTCTCGGCAACCTGCCGATCCAGCAGTTCGGGCCGGGCATCCACAACGCGACGCTGCAGGGCCTCGGCGGTTCGCAGAAGCACGGCGAGAAGGTGGAGAACGTGGAGATCGGCATCGACAAATGGGCGGGGACCTTCCGCACGCTGCCGATGTACGACGCCGGCGAGCACGAGCACGCGACGGGGATCATCGGCGAGAACTTTCTGCGGAACTTCAATGTGGTGATCGACTTCGGACGGATGCGCGTCGACCTCACGCCCATCGGCGCCGCGGCGCTGGCGAACCGGATGGAAGAGCCGCTGCCCGCGGATCAGGGGAAAGTGCCGCGATAGGCTCGATGGAGCCCGGGCGAATCAGTCCTTTTTCTTCTTCCGTTTCGCCCACCCCTCGATCACCTTCTGCGGCACGCGGCTGAGCGCCAGCGCGTCGGGCGGAACGTCTTTGGTGATCGTGGAGCCGGCGCCGACGTACGCGCCGCGGCCGACGCGTACCGGCGCGACGAGCTGCGTGTCGGAGCCGATGAAGGCGCCGTCCTCGATCGTCGTCTGGTGCTTGTGCAGGCCGTCGTAGTTGCAGGTGATCGTGCCGGCGCCGATGTTGACGTCGGCGCCGACGTCGGCATCGCCGAGATACGTCAGATGCGAGGCCTTCGAACCCTCGCCCAGAACCGCCTTCTTGGTCTCGACGAAGTTCCCCACCTTCACGCGCCGGCCGAGCTTCGTGCCCGGCCTGAGGTGGGCGTAGGGGCCGATCGTCGCTTCGTCGTCGATGATCGCATCCTCGGCCACCGTGCCGCTCTTCAGGTGCACGTCATTCCCGACGGACACGTCGAGCAGATGCACGCCGGGCTCGATCACGCATGATTCGCCGATATGCGTCTTCCCCTCGAGCGTGACGAACGGGTAGACGACCGTGTCGCTGCCGATAGTCACGGTCGAATCGATGACCACGGTCGACGGATTGCGGAAGGTCACGCCTTCGGACATGAGCCGGTCGACGACGCGGCGCTGGATCTGCTCCTCGACTCCTGCCAGCTCCGCGCGGGAATTGACGCCGGCCACCTCGCCCGGATCGTCGACCGCCACGGCGCCCACGCGCTGCCCCGCCCCGCGCAGCAGGACGATCAGATCGGTCAGGTAGTACTCGCGCTGCGCGTTGTCGGCGGAGAGCTTGCGGAGATTCTGTGAGAGCGGCGGACCTTCGACGAGATAGATCCCGGCGTTCACCTCGCCGATCTGCCGCTCCTCGGCGCTGGCGTCCTTCGCCTCGACGATCTTCTGTACCGCGCCGCTGCCGTCGCGAACGATGCGGCCGTACTGCGCCGGATCGCGGGGCTGCATCGTCAGCAGCGTGAGCGCGTTGCCGGCTCGCCGGTGTTCGTCGGCCAGCCGGCGGAG
>DATFUW010000073.1:0-4098 GCA_035260605.1 Thermoanaerobaculia bacterium
GAAGTCCTGCTTCGCCGCGAGGTACTCCGACTCGCTGTCGCGGTTCTGCCGGGTGGCCAGCAGTCCCTGCAGGAAGAGGCTGTGATCGCTCTCGAAATTCTTCGTCGCCTGCTCGTAGCGGATCCGGACCGCGCTCAGCTCGTTTTTCGTGTCGGCCAGCGACTGAGCCTGATTGAGATCGGGCTCCACGCGCGCCAGGATGTCGCCGCGCCGCACCACGTCGCCTTCGCGATGGACGATGTCGATGACCTTTCCCGACACCGCGCTCTTGACGTCGACCTTCACTTCGGGCTCGACGGTTCCGACCTCGGTGACCTTGACCTGGATGTCGGCGATCTCGGCCTTGCCGATCTTGACCGGCAACTTCGGCTCCTGATTGGAGTTGCCGCGCGCCTTCATGGCCACGAACGCGGCGACGACGATCAACGCCAGCGCGAGGCCCGAGAAGAGAGCGATCCGTTTCTTCCGCTTCGTCACAGCCATGCAGCACCTCGTCCGGTGGATTGCTGCAGGTGATAACGCTCGGCGAAGCGAAAGGTTTCAGGCAGTGCGGCCCGACGACGCTCGAATCACAGACTCGCGAGCTGCTCGTGCGGATACGTCTTCGGATCGACCTTCGGATGTGCCTCGAGGATCTTTCCCTGTTCGTCGATCACATAGGCGATGCGGCGCGCGTACTCGTCCTTCGGCGATGATGCGGCGCCGTACGCGACGCCGATCTTCCGTTCGGTGTCGCAGAGCAGCGGAAAGGGGAAGTGGAACTTCTCGGCGAAGCGCGCGTTGTCCTCCGGCGTATCGAAGCTGGCGCCGAGGATCCGGACGTTCTTCTGTTGGTACTGATCGACGAGGTCCCGGAACCCGGAACCTTCGGCCGTTCAGCCGGGGGTGTCGGCCTTGGGGAAGAACCAGAGCACCACTTTCCGGCCGCGAAGATCGCGCAGTCTGACACGCCCGCCGTGGTGGTCGGCGACGTCGAAATCGGGAGCGGGATCACCCACCTTCAGCATCGGTGCACCTCCGAAGAGAGATTGCCAGGCGAAACGCAGTGCGCCGGCGAGCGACACGGGAGCCATTGTAATGGCAGCTCAGAAATGGCGCATCATGAAGCGGATCAGTTTCTCTTTCGTTCTGGTGTAGGGCGGGTAGAGGAACTGGGTGGCGCTGAAACGCGTCGGCTGTTCGAGCACGGCGCGGGCGTTGGAGAAGGCCTCGAAACCGAACCGGCCGTGCGCCTTGCCGATCCCGCTCTCACCCACTCCGCCGAACGGCAGGTTGATCTGGAAGAAATGGAGCAGTGTGTCGTTGACCACGGTTCCACCGGCGCGCGTGCGCGCCAGGACCGTCCGCACGACCGCGCGCGAACGGCTGAAGACATACAGCACGAGCGGGCGGTCGCGCTCGGCAACGATTCGCAGCGCTTCGTCGAGATTCCGGTAGCGGATCACCGGGAGCACGGGGCCGAAGATCTCTTCCCGCATGAGCGCGGAGTCGGGCGGCACGTCGCTGATGATCGTCGGCGCCACGCGGCGCCCTTCGAACACGCCCCCGGCGACGATCCGCGCGCCGTGCGCCACGGCGTCGTCGAACAGGCGCCGGATCCGCCCTGCGTGGCGGTCGTTCACGAGCAGCCCGCTTTCGTGCGCCAGGCGCTGCAGGCGCCCCAGGAAGTCGTCGTACACCGACTCGTCGACCAGCGCGTAGTCGGGAGCGATGCAGATCTGGCCGGAATTGAAGAACTTTCCCCAGGCGATCTTCTTCGCCGCTTCCTCGACGTTCGCGGTCCGATCGACGATGACCGGCGACTTGCCGCCGAGCTCAAGAGTGACCGACGTCAGGTGCTCGGCGGCAGCGGACATCACGATCCGCCCGACCGCCGCACTCCCGGTGAAGAAGATGTGATCGAACTTGCGGCGCAGCAGCAGCTCGGCGACCGCGGCGTCTCCTTCGATCACCACCGCCTCGCTCTCATCGAACAGGTCGGCAATGATCCGGCGCATGCAGGCACTGGCCTTCGGCGTCATCTCCGACGGTTTGATCATCATCGTGTTGCCGGCGGCAATCGCCGACACCACCGGCCCGAGCGTCAGATTGATCGGAAAGTTCCACGGCGAAATGATGAGCACGACCCCCTTCGGTTCGTGCACGATCCGGGAGCGCGATCCGAACAGTGCCAGCGGCGTGGAGACGCGGTGCGGCTTCATCCAGCTCCGCAGGTGGCGCATGGCGTGCCGTGCCTCGGAGACCGCGGGAAAGATCTCCGAGAGGTCCACCTCCGCCGCCGGCTTGCGGAAGTCCTCCCACAGCGCCGCCGCGATCTCGTCACGGCGCGCCAGCAGCGCGTCGTGCAGCCGGCGGATCTTTGCCACCCGCTCGGCGCTCCCCGAGGCCGCGATCTCCGCTCTCCGCGCCTGCTGCCGGGCGTAGATCCGCTCGATGTCCGCGGCCACGGAGGGAATGGCGAGGCGTGGCTCGACGGACATGCCGTTCGATTTTACGGGAAATCGATTTCCGCGATGTCCGTGAACCGGAGGTACTGCCAGGTTCCGCTCGAAGGCTCGCGCCCCACGAAGTCAACCTCGTTGCCCAGGCACGCGTCGCGGAAATACGCCGCCGTCTTCTCGCCCGATTTCATCTCCACGTTCACCATCAGCGTCGGGCCGAGCGAGCAGCACGGCGCGTAGGGCGCGGAGCTCGCTGGGCCGACGATCTTCGCCACGTCGCCCTTGGCCGGCTTGAAGTCCGTCCCGTCCGGCTTGCAAAAGTTCGCCACGTCGCTCTTCGCATAGCCGCTGAATACGACGAGATAGGCGAACTGCGAGGTGCCGATGTCCAGCACGTGCGTGTCGCCATTGGTCATCTTCACCGTCACCGTCGGATGCGGTGAGGTCAGCGTCAGGTCGAGCGTGGCGTCGCCCGAGGGGCTGTACGAGAAGCCCTGCGAATCGAATGCGAAATCCGTCACCGTGATCGTCGTCGGACGGTTGTTCGGGACCACCAGGGTGTATTTGCCGTCCTTCGCGGTGCCGTTGCGATTGGAATAGGCAGACCCGCTGGAGACGATGGCCCCGGGCACCGGGTTCCCGGCGACATCGCGCACCACGCCGGTGATCGTCGCAGTGGGCAGGGTCTGAACGGCGCGCTTGCGCACGGCCGCTGCGAGTGGAAGGGTCAGCAACGACAGCATCACGGGGCAGAGAACTCGACGCAGGGACATGAAATCTCCTCAGTTGATGGAATGCATACGGATGCGAGCAACGGAGTGTCGGGCCGAGTCCGCGACGATCTTTCAGTTCATCCCGAAAGGAACGAAGACTGCGTGAGGTCCGGCCGCTGCACACGCCTAATATACGCGCATGGAGGAGTTTCCTGCCGCCCCCTGGCCCACGGTGCTCAAAGTCTCTTCGTCGCTGACGACGCTGCTGGCCGTTGCCGTCGGATACGGTCTGCTGAAGACCATGCCGGCTTACGGCGTTCCTCATCGCATCGCCGTCCTGGTTGTCAGCACGATCCCGTTGATGCTGGTCGGAAGTTTTCTTTTCATCATCAGCGGCTTCGGCCTGGAAGGGCGGACACTGCTCGTACGGCGCGTCCTCTGGTCGACGCGCATCGACCTCTCCGATCTTCGGCGCATGGCCTTCGATCCGATGGCCATCAAGGGCGCCGTCCGTCTCCTGGGCAACGGCGGGCTGTTCTCGTTTTCGGGGCTCTACCGCACGAAGGTGCTCGGACGCTTCCGTCTCTTCGCCACCGATCCCGGGAACGCCGTGGTGCTGGTCCGGCAGTCGAGGACCGTGGTGATCACGCCCGCCGATCCGCAGGCGTTCATCGCCCGTCTCCGGCAGCAGTTTCCGCACGTCGAATGTAGTCCTGATGCAGGATCGCGTAGTACTCCAGATCGACGTACTCGTCCCACTTCCTGACATGCTGGCGCATCGTCCCTTCGTGCTGCATGCCGAGCTTGCGGAGGACGCGTCCCGATGCCGGATTGCGGACGAAGTGACAGGCGAAGATGCGATTCAGCGACAGCGACTCGAATCCGAACCGCACGACCGCCCCGGCGGCCTCGGTGGCATAGCCCAGTCCCCAGTACGGGACGCC
>DATFUW010000074.1:0-2351 GCA_035260605.1 Thermoanaerobaculia bacterium
CATCTCGCCGCATCCCATCGCCATTCCCATGGCCATGGTGCTGCACGAGATCGGGACGCTCAGCCGCATCGAGTCGTGCGTGGCCAGCGTGGTACAGCCGGCCTCGGAGTTCGGCAAGGCGGGTGTCGAGGAGCTGGCGCAGCAGGCCATCAGCGTGCTCAACGTCCGCGGCGTGACCAAAGAGGTCTTCGACCGCCAGATCGCCTTCAACCTCTACCCCGCGCCGGAGCGCAATGAGGAGTTCGTCGCCGATCAGATCCGGACGCTGACCGGCGGCGACGCGGAGATCGCGCTCTTTGTCACGCAGGGGACGATTTTCCACGGCCACACGTTCGCCCTCTTCGTGAAGACGCGCGACGAGCTGACGGTGGAGCAGATCGAATCGAGGCTGCGCGACAACCCGGCGATCGCACTGCCGGAGGGCGATCAGGCGTTCGGGACGATCGACGCTGCGGGGAAAGACGAGATCCTCGTGGCGGAGGTACGGCGCGACGCCGCCATCCGCGGGGGGGTGTGGGTGTGGGCGGCGTGCGACAACCTGCGACGCAGCTCCGCGCTGAACGCGGTGCTGGTGGCAGAGAAGGTGCTGCTCGAGGCGGGCGCGAACTGAATGTCCGGCATCCGCTCTCTCGTCGAGAGTCACCGGCGCGCCACGGTCGTGTCGATCGCCGCGGTCGGGCTGCTGCTGCACTTCGGGTTCTTTCTGGCCGCGGGTGACCAGCACCAGCGGTGGGACAGCGCGCAGTATCTCGCCGGCGCGCACAGCCTCGCCGCCGGGCACGGCTTTACGATCGACGGACAGATCGAGGCGCGGCGCACCCCCGGCTATCCGCTCTTCCTGGTTCCGTTCCTCGCCGCGGGACTCGGGCCGGTCTCGGTCGTGGTGGCGCAGCACGTGATCGCCGTGGCGCTGGCCCTGGCGCTCTTTTTCATGACCGAGGCGCTGACGGGGGACGCGCTCGCCGCGGCGATCGCGGAGCTGTTCGTGGCGGTCGATTCCGGCCAGATCTACCTGGCCAATCTGGTGATGACCGAAACGCTCATGTCGGTGCTGCTGGTCGCGGCGCTGTTCGCGCTGGTGCGATGGCACGCCACGCGAAATCCGCGATGGGCTGCGGCCGGCGGCGCGCTGGTCGCCGCATCGGTGCTGGTGCGCCCCGTCGCGGTGTATCTCTGGATCCCGCTCGTGCTGTGGATCGCGCTCTTCCGCCCGCACGGCCGGCGCTTCGCCGCCGCCGCGCTCTTCCTTGCCTGCGCGGCATCGCTTCCGATGCTCTGGATGTGGCGCAACTCGGTTCGCGCCGGGACGGCGTCGCTCTCCTCGATCGAGGGAGAGGACCTCTACTACTGGCGTGCAGCGGGCGCGGTGGCCATGCACCGCAGCGGCTTCGAATATTCGATCCTGCCGTTCGGCGGCGAAGAGAACTTCCGCTACCAGTTCTTCCGGGTCGTGCAGCACGAGTTCGTCGACGCCGCCGACAAGGCGATGCGGGCTCGGTTCGGCGCGCGGGCGGCGACGCTGAGCGAAGCGCAGCGCTCCGCCTTCGCCGCCGAGCTGGCGCGCCGCGTGTTTCTCCGATACCCCGGCGCGCTCGTCCTGGTGACGATCAACGGCGCGCTGCACCTGCTGTTCGACTCCACGTGGATGGTCCCCGACATTCTGTTCGGGGGATTCCTGCACGACGCCGCGATCGTCCTGCTGGTCCTCAGTGCCGTCGCCTCCTTCCTTCTGGCGGTGACCGGGTTCCTGCGCCTGCAGCGCACGAATCCCGGTCTGGCCTGGCTGCTGGCGGTGGTCCTCGTCTACTTCGTGGCGGTCTCCTCCGGGCCGGAATACGAGCAGTGGCGCTACCGCGTGCCGCTGATCCCGCTGGAGGGAATCCTCGTGGCGGCAAACGTCCTGAGGCTGCGATAATCTCCGGCGCCATGCAGGATTACTACGAACCGAAAATCGGAGATCTGGCTCCCGACTTCCGCCTTCCCTCGACGGGCGGGAAGGACGTGACGCTGAAGGAGTTCCGCGGCCGGGACGTCATCCTCTATTTCTACCCCAAGGACGACACGCCCGGATGCACCGCGGAGGCGTGCTCCTTCCGCGATCAGGACAGCGACCTAACGAAAGCCGGCGCCGTCGTTCTCGGCGTGTCGAGCGACTCCATCGACAGCCACGTGAAATTCCGAGACAAGCACAAGCTGAATTTCCCGCTGCTGTCCGACCAGACCGCGGACGTGGCGAAGATGTACGGCGCCTGGAAAGAGAAGAACCTGTACGGGCGGCGGACGTGGGGCGTCGCCCGAACGACGTTCTGGATCGGTCCCGACGGCAGGATCCGGAAGATCTATCGCAAGAT
>DATFUW010000075.1:0-3014 GCA_035260605.1 Thermoanaerobaculia bacterium
GCGAGCCCATGACCACCGCGGGCGGCAGCGTGTTCGAGAACAGGTAGGGGCGGGATTTCTGGCGCAGGTATTCGACGAGCGCGCTCGGGCCGGTCGTGAACCCGCCGTGCGATCCGCCGAGCGCCTTGCCGAGGGTCGACGTGTAGGCGTCGATCCTGCCGAAGACCCCGAGCTCCTCGGCCGTGCCGCGGCCCGTCTTCCCCACGACACCAGTGCCGTGCGAGTCATCGACCACGAAGAACGCGCCATACTCCTTCGCCAGGCGCACTTCCTCCACCAGCGGCGCGAGCGAGCCTTCCATGGAGAAGACGCCGTCGGTGACGAGCACCCGGTTCCGTGCGTCGCGCACCGACTCGAGCGCGCGGCGAAGGTCGTCCATGTCCCGGTTCCTGAACCGCTCCTTGCGCGACTTCGCCAGGCGGATTCCGTCGATGATCGAGGCGTGATTCAACTCGTCCGAGACGATCGCGTCCTGCTCCGCCGTGATCGTCTGGAACAACCCCTCGTTCGCGTTCCAGCAGGAGCCGTAGAGGATCGTGTCCTCGGTGCCGAAGAACTCGGCGATCCGCTCTTCGAGCTGCCGGTGAATGACCTGCGTGCCGCAGATGAAGCGCACCGATGCCAGCCCGTATCCGTAATCGCGCTCCGCCTTCTCCGCCGCCTCGACGATCGCCGGGTGATCCGCAAGGCCGAGGTAATTGTTGGAGGTCAGCATGATGACCTCCCCCTTTCCTTCGACCTGCACCACCGGTCCCTGCGGGGACTTCAGCGGGAGCTCGCGCTTGAGCGTACCGGCGCGCGACATTTCCTCGAGTTCGGAAGCGAGCGTGGAAAGCAGAGTCATCGCTCGTTATCGTATTCGAGATCCCGCCGGAAGCAGCGCTGTGCCTCGAGATCGAAGACCACGCAGGAGTCGATGGGGCGCGAGTAGACGTGGAGGCTGACCGCGGGCTGGTTCCACTCCGCGAGGTTGCGGATGCGGTGAATGGTCTGCGTCTTGTCGACCGTGTTCAGCGGCCCGCCGGGGACGCAGAGCTCGGTCCCGAGCTGCTTCATCTCGATCCGAGTGGCGCCGGCGAGGCAGTCGAGACCCACGACCTGCTGGTTCTCGGGGCGGTTGCAGTCCATCTTCCGGAAGTTCTCGACCAGCAGCTTCCCCTCGATCATGGTCATCCAGCCGAGCTGGCCGTTGTGCGTATGCAGCGGGGTCACGGCGTCGACCGGCCAGCAGATGAGCATGCATTCGATGTTCGCATCGCGGAAGATCTTGTTCCGCGTGTGCCGGCCGGCCACCCACAGCTTGTAGCGATCGAGGTCCTCGGGCCGGATCTCGAAGGAGGTCAGGTACTCGTAGATGGCCTGCTTGGTGATGATTCCGTTGGCGAGCGTCCGCAGTCCTTCGACGAACTGCTCGACCGGCACGGGCCGGGGGGAATGCATGACTGCGGCGTGGGATTGCGCGTCCATCGCTGCTTCCTTCCGTTCATCGACTCTCGCGGATTGCGGAAAATTCTGCAAGAAGAGCGCCGTGAGGTCCGAGGAATCCATGTTACTCTCCGCCGTCGTCTATGGCTGGTCCGAAGGAAAATCTCGCCGTCCTCGGGGCACAGTGGGGCGACGAGGGAAAAGGGAAGATCGTCGACCTGCTGTGTGCGGAGTTCGACGTCGTTGCCCGTTACCAGGGCGGACACAACGCCGGGCACACGGTACGATTCGGCGAAAAGCACTACTCGCTGCGGCTGATCCCCTCCGGCATCCTCCATCCCGACAAGCTGTGCCTCCTGGGAAACGGCATGGTGATCGATCCGGAGGCGCTCCTCGATGAGATCGAGAGCCTCCGGGCCCTCGGCGTGACCATCGACGACAACCTCCGGATCAGCGACGCGGCGCACTGCATTCTCCCCTACCACAAGGCCATCGATCTGGCGCGCGAAGAGGCCGCCGGCGCGGGAAAGATCGGGACGACCGGCCGCGGAATCGGTCCGGCGTACGAGACGAAAGTCAGCCGCTACGGCGTGCGCGTCGGCGACCTGCTCGATCCCGACGTTCTCCGCCAGAAGATCGAGTTCGCCTGCGCGGAAAAGAACCCCGTGCTGCAGACCGTCTACGGAAAAGAGCCGTTCGATCCGCACAAGCTCTTCGACGACTACACCCGCTATGGCGAGGTGCTCGCCCGGCGGATCACCAACGGTCCGGTGCTGATCCACCGCATGATCCACGACGGCAAACGCGTGATGTTCGAAGGCGCGCAGGGCACCATGCTGGACATCGATCACGGCACCTACCCCTTCGTGACCTCCTCGAATACCGTGGCCGGCGGCATCTGCAGCGGACTGGGCATCGCGCCAAAGCACATCGGGCGTGTGGTCGGCGTGGCCAAGGCCTACACCACGCGCGTCGGCGGGGGCTCGTTCCCCACCGAGTTGAACGACGCCACCGGCGAACATCTGCGCAAGCGCGGAAACGAATTCGGAACCGTTACCGGGCGCCCGCGCCGCACCGGCTGGCTCGATCTCGCCGTTCTGCGCACGTCGGCAATGCTGAACGGGATCGACAGCATCGCCCTGACCAAGCTCGACGTGCTCGACGACTTCGACGAGATCCCCGTCTGCACGAGCTACAACGTCCACGGCGAGCGATGGACGACGTTTCCCGCCTTCGCCGTTGCACACCACGATTTCAAGCCGGAGTACCGCGCCATGAAGGGATGGAAGCGCTCGACCGTGGGCACAACGTCGTTCGACGACCTTCCCGCGGCAGCCAGGGACTACGTCCGCTTCATCGAGGACCAGACCGGCTGCCCGATCGGAATCATCTCCACCGGTCCTCGGCGGGAAGAGACGATCGAGCGGAACTGATTTCAGTATCGTGCCAGCGGATCGAATTCTCGGGCTCGGGCACCCAGTCGTTCTCGGCCGGAAGCAGAGCAGCTGGTTCGATCAGCGCGTGATGGCCACGCCGTATTTCTTGCCGAGGTAATCTTCGACCTGCATCCGCTCGGCATCGGTGAGCAA
>DATFUW010000076.1:0-3480 GCA_035260605.1 Thermoanaerobaculia bacterium
GCTGCGGCACGTATCCGCGGATCATCACCGCGCTGCGGCTGGCGGCGCAGGCCATGAAAGGAAAGCAGGGATGAGCGGCATCGACCGCCGCGAGTTTCTGCAGTTCGCCGGAGGAGTCATCGTGCTCCTCTCCGCTCCGCCGCTCGTGGCGCAGGAGTCAGGCCGCTTCAGCGCGCATCCGGTCTCGGACGAACTCTCGGCCTGGCTCAACATCGCCGAGGACGGCACGATCACGGTCTACACCGGGAAAGTGGAAGTCGGACAGAACGCGCGGACGTCGCTGACCCAGGCCGCGGCCGACGAGCTGAACGTGGCCATGGAGTCGGTCCGCCTCGTCATGGGCGACACTGATGTCACGCCCTACGACATGGGAACGTTCGGCAGCCGGACCACGCCGACGATGGTCCCGCAGATCCGGCGCGCCGCCGCGACCGCGCGCGAGATGCTGCAGGACCTCGCCTCGAAGGCCTGGTCCATCGATCCCGCTGCCGTCGTGGTGTCGAACGGGAAGGTCCTGGACACGCAGGGCGGCCGCTCCGCGACATTCGGCGAACTCACGAAGGGAAAGAAGCTCGTGCAGCGCATCCGCCACGATGAATCGATCCATCCTCCGCAGAAATGGACGATCGCCGGCCATTCGCTGCCGAAGGTGAACGGCCCCGACTTCGTCACCGGGAGGCACCGGTATGCGGCGGACATGACGCGGCCCGGGATGTGGCACGGACGGGTGCTGCGTGCGCCGGCGTTCGGAACGACGTTGACGGCGCTGGACACGAAAGGCGTGACGCCGATGGGCGGCGTGGTCGTGGTGCGCGACGGCGACTTCGCCGGTGTCGCCGCGGCGCGCGCACCGCTGGCCGCCCAGGCACTGGCCGCGCTTCGGCCGCAGTGGAAAGGGACGCCGCAGAAGTCGAACAGCGACACCATCTACGACGACCTTCGGAAGCGGACCACGCCCGTCCTCGGCGGGCGTACCGAAGGAACCAACTACGGGTCGCTGCTCGACGGGATGGCCGCGGCGACCTGGAAGCTGGAGCGGACGTACACGGTGGCCTACATCGCCCACGTGCCGCTCGAGCCGCGCGCCGCGGTCGCCGAGTGGACCGACGGAAAACTGACCGTTTGGACGGGGACGCAGCGTCCGTTCGCCGTCCGCGCGGAGCTCGCCGACGCCCTGCACATCTCCGAATCGAAGGTGCGCGTGATCGTCCCCGACACCGGTTCCGGCTATGGCGGAAAACACACCGGAGAGTGCGCTATCGAGGCCGCGCGCCTGGCGCGCGCGGCCGGCCGGCCGGTGCGTGTCGTCTGGAGCCGCGAAGAAGAGATGACCTGGGCCTACTTCCGCCCCGCCGGCGTCATCGACGTGCGCAGCGGCGCCGACAAGGACGGGACGCTGCTGGCGTGGGAGTTCCACAATTACAACTCCGGTCCGGCGGCGATCCGCACGCCCTACCGCGTCGAGAACCAGCACATCGAGTATCACGCCTGCGACTCGCCGCTGCGGCAGGGCTCGTATCGCGGCCTGGCGGCCACCGCGAACCACTTCGCACGCGAGGTGCACATGGACGAGCTCGCCCAGGCGGCGAAGATCGATCCGCTGGAGATCCGGCACCGCAATCTGAAGGATGCGCGGCTCCGTGCCGTGCTCGACGCCGCGGCCGAGCGCTTTGGATGGGGAATGGTCAAGAACGCCGGAATCGCCTGCGGCGTGGAGAAGGACGGCTACACGGCGACGTGCGCCGAAGTGCGCGTCGACGGCGGCGGAGACGTGCACGTCGTACGGCTGGTCTCGGCATTCGACTGCGGCGCGGTGGTCAATCCCGACCAGCTCCGCAATCAGATCGAAGGAGCGCTGATGATGGGCCTCGGCGGCGCACTGTTCGAATCGATCGGCTTCCGCGACGGCCGCATCGTCAATGACCGGCTCTCGAAGTATCGCGTGCCCCGCTTCAGCGACCTGCCGCAGATCGAAGTCCTGCTGCTCGACCATAAGGACATCCCCTCGGCTGGAGCCGGCGAGACGCCGATCGTCGGCGTGGCGCCGGCCGTGGCCGGCGCGATCTTCGCTGCGACCGGAGTCCGTCTCCGCGCGCTGCCGATGATTCCCTCCGGCGCAGTCACTGCAGACCTCGTTCGCCAGTGACCGCACAGCCCGCCTAACACATCCGTGGCATGTCCCGTGCTGCTCTCATGGGCGGCCCTCGGGCTCGCGCGCCACGCGCTGAGCTCAAACTGTTTTCAGAAGGAGATACTCGAATGAAACGATTCAATTTTCTGCTTCTGGCCGCATTGCTCGTGAGCGCCGCGGCCTGCAATGGGACCGGGACCGCGAACTCGGCCGACAACGAGCCGCCGGCCAACGACACCGCGGCCACGGCCAGTACCGACACGATGGCCCAGAACACGGCGACCGCCAGCAATGACGCCACGCAGAACACCGCGCAACTCGTGCAGAGCGCCGCGAACGTCGTCACGCAGATGAAGTCCGACTCCGACCTCGCCAGGCTGATGCAGAAGGCGAAGGGCGTGTTCATCGTTCCCGAGTATGGGAAGGGCGCGCTCGTCGTCGGCGCACGCGGCGGCGAAGGGGTGCTGCTGGCGAAGAACGGCAGGATGTGGAGCGATCCCGCCTTCTACGACATCGGAGCCGTCAGCTTCGGCCCGCAGATCGGCGGCGGCGGCGGACCGGTGGCCATGCTGCTCATGACCGACAAGGCGGTGAACTCGTTCAAGGGCGGCAACAACTTCTCGTTCAATGCCAACGCCGGTTTCACCATCGTCGACTACAACGCCCGCGCACAGGGCTCCGTCGGCAAAGGCGACGTCGTCCTCTGGTCGAACATCCAGGGCGCGTTCGCCGGCGCTTCGCTCGGCGTCAGCGACATCAACTTCAATGACGGCGACAACAAGGCGTATTACGGCGTCCCGACGATCACCGCGGAACAGATTCTCACCAACAAGGTGACCGCACCGGCCAGCGCATCGTCGCTCCAGCAGACGCTTCCGGCGTGACCTTCCGGGGTTGGGTCTTCGCTGCGAGCGGGACCTGACCCCACTCTCGTGACGATGGACGATTCGATCATCCGCCGGCCCGCGGCGATCTGCGCTCGCGCATCATCGCGTAGACCGTCGGGGTGACGACGAGCGACAGCACGAGGGCGAACGCCAGTCCGCCCACGACCCCGATGGCCAGGGGCTGCAGCAGTTCCGACCCCGATCCGATGGCCAGCGCCAGCGGCAGCATGCCGAGCATCGCCGCCAGCGAGGTCATGAGCACCGGACGGAACCGCCGGCGCCCGGAAACGATCAGCGCCTGATGCAGCGTCTGCCCCTCGAGCAGATGATCCTCCACCGTGTCGAGCATCAGGATCCCGTTCTTGGCCACAATGCCCACGATCATGATCATCCCCATCAACGAGACGACATTCAGTGTCGTCCCGGTGACCAGCAGCGCGGCCAGCGTCCCGGTGAGGGCGA
>DATFUW010000077.1:0-4633 GCA_035260605.1 Thermoanaerobaculia bacterium
AACCCGCGCGCACATCGGCGTTTTCCCGACGAAGTCGATCGTCCGCACGTGGTGCACCGACGACACGCACCAGACCTGCGGGACCGGCACTCCCCCTCTGAACTCGATCCCCATCGCGCCGCTCGAACAGTACAGCGTCCCGCTCTACGACATGTTCCAGCTCGGCGGACGCGAGGCCCTGCGGTCGATCGGCAGCTCGGACGCCGCGACCGGCACGAACGAGTTTCACATCACGAACGAATACTTCGTCCCCGTCTTCCGCAACCGCGATTACAAGACCGGGCCGATGCACTGGAACACGCTCTACGGAATCGGATACGTCGGCGCCGGCAACATCGGATTCCAGTTCAGCGACGCGGCGAAGGTCCGCAACTACGTCGTCGATGCCGGCCTCGGCACCGAAACGGCGCTGACGGTCCGTGACTTCGACGTCCTCTTGAGCGTCCTCGTCGCGCACACGGTCCGGGGCCCCGCGGACCTGAAGGGGACAAAGGTCCGCTTCTCCGTCCGCACGATCCGGTAGCCCCGGGGAAGCGCAGACCTCTAACGTCCCGAGGCCAGGCGGAGATCGCTGGTCACACCGCGTACGCCGTCGATGGTGCGGACCAGACTGACGGCGATGTCGCGCTGCACCTGCGACCGCACCCGGCCGCTGACGTGAACGACCCCGTCGTTCGAGGCCACGCGGAACTGGCAGTCATCGAGCGCGCGATGCATCGTCAGCGCCCGCTCGGCATCGCGTTCGATGACCGCGTCATCGGGAGGCGTAGCGATCTCGATGAGGTTGGCCACGCGCTCGTAACCGAGCCGCTGCATGGCCACGCCGGCGCGCTCGGCCTCGGCCGTGCTCATCGCGCGGCCACGCAGCACGACGACATCGCCAACCTCGAGCGCTCGCAGCCCGTCGACATGCAGTCCGGCGCGTGTGAGTTGAGGAGTCAGATCGACGACCGCCAGCGAATCAGCAGAGGCGGCCACAGCAGACAGCACGACGACGATCGCCGCGCTGCAGATCAGGATTCGGGTTCTCATAACCTCTCTTTGAGCAGCGGGCGTGCCAGGTCGGAAGCGCTTGATCGGCAAAGCCTTACGTGCTCGTGGCCGAGAGTGGACGAACCGCCCGCTCGACCACCGCCGGCTCGTCGGCTGGAGCGCTGCGGCAGTGGTGCAGGTAGACCTGCCAGACGAGGATCAGCAGCAGGCCCAGCAGGATCACCATCGCCACGGCGGCCATGATGCGTCGCGCCATGCTTGCAGCGCGAGCAACCGACGTGCCTCGTTCCGCTGCACTCGTGCCGTCCTTCAAAAGTCCCTTACCTTTCGTTGCGGGCGCCGAGCCGGCAGATGCGAGACGCCGCGACGCAGGCGATGAGAAACACGCTCACGGAGCGGCAACGAAGCAGATGATTCTTGAAGCACTACACTAGAATCGGCGTCCATGAAAGCGATCGTAGTCCGAGAGCACGGCGGCGTCGAGCGTCTCGAACAGATGGACGTCCCGGAGCCACGGCCGGCGCCCGGCGAGGCGGTGGTCGATGTTCGCGCCGTGGGCCTCAACCACCTCGACATCTGGGTCCGCCGCGGCGTTCCCGGCCACAAGTTTCCGCTGCCGATCATCCTCGGAGCGGAAGTGGCCGGGGTGATCCGCAGCGCGCCGGAGGGCAGCGGGTGGAAGCCGGGTGACGAGGTGATCGTGGCTCCGGGGTTCTCGTGTGGGCGCTGCATCGCCTGTCTGAGCGGGAACGATCCCCTCTGCCCCGAGTTCGGCATCTTCGGCGAGGCGCGCAGCGGCGGATGCGCGGAGCAGATCGCCGTGCCGGCGCGGAACCTGATCCGCAAACCGGCGTCGCTATCGTTCGCCGAGGCGGCGGCGCTGCCGCTCGATATGCTGACGGCGTGGCACATGCTGGTGGCCCGCGCGCAGCTCCGGCAGAGCGAGACCGTGCTGGTGCACGCCGGCGGGTCGGGGGTCGGAAGCGCGGCGATCCAGATCGCCAGGCTGTGGCACGCGACGGTCTACGCCACGGCGGGCAGTCCGGACAAGGCGGCGCGCGCCAAAGCGCTCGGTGCCGACGAGACGATCCTCTATCGCGAAACCGATTTCCTCGCCGCCGTCAGGACCCTGACCGGGAAGCGCGGCGTCGACGTCGTCGTGGAACATGTCGGAGCCGACACGTTCGAACGGTCGCTGAAATCGCTCGCGCGCGGAGGGCGGCTCGTCACCTGCGGCGCGACCTCCGGCGGCGAGGCGACGATCAACATCCGTCTGATCTTCTTCAAACTCCTCTCCATCCTCGGCTCTACGATGGGTAGCGTCGCCGAGCTCCACGAGATCTTCCGGCACGTCGAAGCCGGCCGCCTCCGCCCGGTGATCGACCGCATCCTGCCGCTCGCACGGATCGCCGAAGCGCATACGGCGCTGGAGAATCGGGATGTGTTCGGGAAGATCGTGCTCGAGGTGTGAGGCCGCCGCCTCGTCCGAGACCCGGACGACCCGGCAAGCCGACAACCTTATAATTCACGAGTGCCCCGCATCTGCATCCTCCCTTCGGAGCTGATCAATCAGATCGCGGCGGGCGAGGTGGTCGAACGGCCGGCCTCGGTAGTCAAGGAGCTGATCGAGAACGCCATCGACGCTGGCGCGTCGTCGATCGACGTGATCCTGGAGGGCGGCGGGAAGAAACGGATCGAAGTCCGCGACGACGGCTGCGGGATCGCCGAGGAGGACGCGCTCGTGGCGCTGGAGCGGCACGCCACGTCGAAGATCCGCAGCTTCGACGATCTGACGCGCGTCCGCACGCTCGGCTTCCGCGGCGAGGCCCTCCCGTCCATCGCCAGCGTCTCGCAGTTCACGCTGACGACGTTCGACGGGACGTCGGAGCACGGCGTGGAGATTGAGCACGACCCGTTGACCGGCGAGCGGCACACGCGCCCCGCGGCGCGCGACCGCGGCACGACCGTGCTGGTGCGCGAGCTGTTCGAGAACGTGCCCGCGCGGAGGAAGTTCCTTCGCAACGCCGAAGCGGAGTTCCGCTCCGTGGTCGGCGTCGTCTCGTCCTACGCCCTGCCGCTCCCGGCGCTGGCCTTCCGCCTGCAGCACAACGGGCGGACGGTACTCGATCTGCCATCCGCCGCCGACGTGCGCGAACGCATCGTCCAGGTCCTGGGCAACGACGCGGCCCCCGCGCTGGCGCCCATCGACGAGATCTCGCACGGCGTGCGCGCTTCCGGGTTCGTCACGCGCGGCCTCCGGTTCGGGAGCCGGCGCAATCAGTTCTTCTTCGTCAATGCGCGCCTGGTCCGCGACCGCGTTCTGACACACGCCGCGAGCCGCGCCGCCGAGGCCTTCGACTTCGACGGGTACCCCGGGATCGTGCTCTTCCTCGACCTCGAGCCGGACGCCGTCGACGTCAACGTGCATCCGGCGAAGACCGAGGTGCGGTTCCGCGACTCCGGATCGATTCACGTCATCGTCGAGCGGAGCATCCGGCGCGCGCTCGGCGGCGCGGAGGAAGGGAGCGCGCTGCTCGAGGGAGGCGCGGCTCCGCCGCCGGCGCTCGATCCTCAGCCTTCCATCCTCGGCCCTCAGCCGCTCCCCTTTCCCATCCAGATCTTCGACGCGCCCGCGCCGCAGCTCGACTCGCCGCTGTTTCAGCACGGGCCGCTGGTGCAGCCTCCGCTGCGCAGCGCTTCGGCGACCGTGCTGGAAACGCCGGCCCTCGGCGACCTGCAGGGACGGGTGATCGGGCAGTACCGCATGAGCTACATCCTGATCGACATGCCGGGAGGACTGCGCCTGATCGATCAGCACGCGGCGCACGAACGCGTGCTCTACGACCGCACGCTCGAGCGGCTGCAGCAACATGCGCCATCGTCCCAGCAGCTCGTCGCCCCGATCCTCTACGAATCGGGGGCCGCGGAGACGGCGATCCTGGAGTCGCACGCCGAGGAACTGCGCGCGATCGGGTTCGAGATCGAGCGCTTTTCGGGGAACTCGTTCGCCATCTCCGCCGTTCCGATGGAGCTGCTGCGCGGCGATGTCGAGGCCTTCCTCCGGAAGCTGATCGATGCCTCGCTCGAGGAGCGGGCGCCGCACCTGACGCGCGTGCGCGAGAAAGTCTGCGCCTCGCTCGCCTGCCAGGCGGCGATCAAGGTGCACCGCCCGCTCGGAGGCGAGGAGATGACGCGCCTCACGGCGGAGCTGCTGCAGTCGTCGAACCCCTTCGCTTGTCCGCACGGCCGGCCGGTCATCGTCGACATCCGGCACCCCGACATCGAGCGGCACTTTCACCGCCGATGATCCTCGGACGCACGATCCCGGTGGCGAAGCTGGGGGCACTCGGCGAGCGCCGCGCCGCATGGTTCTACCGCCTTCGTGGGTACTCGGTGATCGGGCGCAACGTGCGGCTGCGCGGCGGGGAGATCGACCTCGTCGTGCGGCGCGGCCGGACGCTGGTGTTCGTCGAGGTCAAGACGCGCCAGAGCCTCACGGCCGGCGAAGGGTACGAGGCGGTGGACCGGAAAAAGCAGCTCCAGCTCGTCCGCCTCGCCGATCAGTATCTGGCGAAACGGCCGCACCGCGGCGAGATCCGCTACGACGTGGTGTCGCTGCAGTGGACCGGACTGCGCTTCG
>DATFUW010000078.1:0-3273 GCA_035260605.1 Thermoanaerobaculia bacterium
AGTCATCGCCATGATCGAGGGTCGCGGCGCCTACTCGCGGCTGAAGTACGAAGGCGGCGTGCACCGCGTGCAGCGCGTCCCGCAAACCGAGACGCAGGGCCGCATCCACACTTCCGCGGTGACCGTAGCGGTCCTCCCCGAGGCGGAAGACATCGACATCCAGGTCAACGAGAAAGACCTGCGCATCGACACCTTCTGTTCCTCGGGACCGGGAGGGCAGTCGGTGAACACGACCTATTCCGCCGTCCGCATCACGCACCTTCCGAGCGGCGTGGTGGTGTCCTGCCAGGACGAGAAGTCGCAGATCAAGAACCGGCAGAAAGCGCTCAAGGTGCTGAAGGCCCGCCTGTACGACATCGAGCGCCAGAAGCGCGAGGCCGAGTTGTCGGCCACGCGCAAGGGGATGATCGGCAGCGGCGACCGCTCGGAGAAGATCCGCACGTACAACTTTCCGCAGGACCGCGTCACCGATCACCGGATCGGACTGTCGCTGCACAACCTTCCGTCGATCATGGACGGAAATCTCGACGGACTCATCGAACCGCTGAGCTCCCATTTTCAGGCGGAGAAGCTGCGCGATGCAGTCGAGGCGAAATGAAGTCCCGCGCCGACGCCATTCTCAAGCCCAAACAGGCCGACTATCTGGAGCGGCTCACCCCCGCCCGCGACCGGCTGCTGGCCCGGATGGAGAAGCTGGCCGCGAAGCACGGTCATCCGATCGCCGATCCGGAGGTGGCCCAGCTCGAACGCATCCTCGTGCGGGCGCTCAGTCCCCGGCACATCATCGAGGTCGGAACGAACATCGGATACTCGGTGATCGCCATGGGGAGGGAGTGCGGGCCGGAGGCGCTCCTGGAAACGATCGAGTTGAACGAACAGACGCTGGCCACGGCAACGGAGTTCGTGGCGCAGGCGAAACTGGCGTGCGAGGTCCGTTTCCATCAGGGCGCGGCGCTCGACGTGCTGCCGCGTCTCGCCGGCCCCTTCGACTTCGCCTTCATCGATTGCGTGAAGACGGAGTACGAGGACTACCTCGATGCGCTGCTTCCGAAGATGAAGGCGGGCGCCACGATCGTCTGCGACAACCTGCTCTGGGGCGGCGCGGTGGCGGCGGGAAAGCACGACCCGTCCACCGACGCGCTGCGGAAGTTCAACCGGCGGATCATGACCGACCCGCGCCTGACCAGCATCGTGTTGCCGCTCGGGGACGGAACGGGAATCTCGATCGTGAAGTGAAAACAAAACGCCGCCGTTTCCGGCGGCGTTTTCGTCTGCGATGGGAGTCCTGTGCTTACTTCGAGGAGGCCCCGGCTGCCGCGCCCGCTTTGACGGTTCCCTTGACCGGGAGCGTGACCACGGGGGTGATCTTGTCGCTGGTGTAGATCTTCACCGTCGCATCGATGTCGCCCGGTTTGGCGTTCGGCGCCACCTGCAGCGTCACTTCGTAGTCGCCCTTCTGCGCCAGCGCCTTGATCGCCGTGGTGATCGACGGCGTGCTCGATTCGGCCCTGGTGACCGTGAAGCTCTCCGGTGCCTTGAGGTTGTTGGAGTGCAGCAGCACCGAGCGGGTGGCCGCCGGATCGTTGGGCGCGACTTCGCCGAAATTCAGAGCGGTCGGCTCGACGTGATACGTCGGCCGGATCACGCCGGTGACGCTGATCGGGTACTCGGGCTGGTGCTTCGAGTTCGTGAAGATATAGATGCGGTCGGCCATCGGTCCGATCTTCGCGTCGGGCCCGCCCACGGAAATGTCGATGCGGTACTGGTTCTGGCCGGCCTTGCCGACGTCCTGCACGCGCTCGGACTCGTCCATCTTGTGCGTGGCGACGTTGATCCAGTCGACCGGCTTGTTCGTGGCGGGATCGACCGGCACGCGGATGTTGTCGATCTGGAAGGGCGTGTCCTCGTCGGAGTAGAGCGTGATGCTCTGCGTGCCGACCTCACCCTGCAGCAGGTTGAAGCGGACGAATCCGGCCGGATAGGCCTCGACGTACGGCTTGACGATGGCGTGGACCGTGAGCTGCGCCGTCGGCGTGTTGGGATCGTTGGTTTCCAGCGTGATGGTCTTGGCGATCGGACCGCTGAACGCGGAGGTGTCGATGTGCGCGGTCACCTTGCCGCTCTCGCCCGGCTTGATGACTTTGTCGAAGTCGGTCACCGTGCAGCCGCAGCTCGGCTTGGCGGCAATGATCTGCAGATCGGAGTCGCCCGTGTTCTTGACCAGGAACGACCAATCGAGCTTGTCGCCCTTGGCGATCTGCCCGTATTCCTTGAGCGGTTCGACGATGGTCAGGCGCGGCTGCTTTTCCGCGTCGTCCGATGTGGCAGACTTGGCGGAGCTCTGCGCGCTGGCCAGACCGGCGCTCAGCGCGAGCAGCACGCTCGCCGCGGCGACGAGAATTCGCTTCGATGACATGCGGAACTTCCTCCTGTGTTGATGACCTGGATGGATACGAAACGCTGGTTCGAACAGTGCACCGCCCGGAGCGATTCCCGGGGCGGCGCGGGAATGCATTCTACTGAAAAGCACGCTTCTTGCTGAGGTTGCGGCCCATGCCTCACGTCAAAGAACTCGAAGGAATCCGGCGCGTCTATCTGATCGGCATCTGCGGGACGGCGATGGCCTCGCTGGCCGGCATGCTCCAGCAGCGCGGGTACGAGGTCTCCGGGTCCGACGAGCATGTCTACCCGCCCATGTCCACCCATCTCCAGGGGCTGCACATCCCCGTCCTCGAGGGGTATACGCGCGAGCATCTGGAGACGTTTCGCCCCGATCTGGTGGTCATCGGCAACGCGGCGGCGCGCACCAACGCCGAGGCCGCTGCGGTGCTGGAGATGGACCTGCCGTACACCTCGATGCCGGAGGCGATTTACGCGTTGTTCATCCGCGGCAAGGACTCCATCGTCGTGGCCGGCACCCACGGAAAGACGACGACCACCTCGCTGATGGCCTGGCTGCTGGAGTCTGCGGGGCGCGACCCGAGCATGGTGGTCGGCGGCATCCCGCTCAACTTCAACCAGAACTTCAAGCTCGGGGCAGGGCCGGAGTTCGTGATCGAGGGGGACGAGTACAACACCGCGTTTTTCGACCGCGGGCCGAAGTTCCTGCACTACGCTGCCAACACGCTCATCCTCAACAACATCGAGTTCGACCATGCCGACATCTACACCGACCTCGAGGCCGTCATCGAGGCCTTCCGCCAGGCAGTGGTTCGCGTCGCTCCCGGCGACGTGATCATCGCCAACGGCGACGACGCGAACGTCTCCCGCCTG
>DATFUW010000079.1:0-16387 GCA_035260605.1 Thermoanaerobaculia bacterium
AGAGCTGGTGTCGGTCGAAGAGAGTCCCGCTGGCGTTCGCCGCCGTCACGTAGAACGACCGCTGGTCGAAGACCCGCACGCCCCAGTTCGTGCGGCGCTGCAGGTCGAAGTAGAGGAAGTCGAAGTTCGAGAATGAGGATACCGAATCGAGCGAGGCGATGAATCGGCGGTTGCCGAGCATGTCGCTCATGTAGATCGTCGATTGCGACACCAGCAACTGGTCGGAGGTGACGCCGGCGTTGACCTCCACGTCGTCGACGAAGAGCTTGAACCCGCGCGGATGCTCGATCTTGTCCTCGTCGATGGCCACTTCCACCGGCGGCTGGAAGGCTTGCCGGCTCCCCGCTTCCAGCGGTGCGGAGGGGAGGGGGGTCTTCTCCGCGGCGTGCAGCGGCTTGTCCGTCAGCGTCGAATAGAGCTGCCAGCGCTGCTTGTAGTATGAGGCGAAGACCATCCGCTCCTGGTTCTTCTCGCCGATGAACACGACCGGCGTGAAGCAGCCGCCGACGACGTCCGTGTACTGCAGCAGGTCGCCGGTCTCCAGGTTGAGCGAATAGATGTTGTACGCCGCGAAGTTCGTCGGGTCGGGCGGCGGCGTCTTGTCCGCCCCTTTGGCCTGATTCTGCTGGTTCTGCAGAATGGTCGCGGCTTCCTCGATGTTGCGGCCGGTCTGCTTGTCGGAGGCGAAGAAGATCCGCTTGCCGTCGGGCGAAAACCACGGATCGATGTCGTTCCAGTTCCCGCTGGTGAGCTGATAGCGCTCGGTCGGCTTCTCCAGGTTCAGTTTGATCAGCTTGGCATCCTGCTCGGTGACCGAGGAGTACACGAGCCACTTGCCGTCGGGCGAGAAGGTGGGTGCGCCGTCGAAGGCCTTGTCATTGGTGATGTTGGTGATGGTGCCGCTGCCGAGGTCGTAGAGGAAGATGTCAGGCTGGTTTCCGAGGAAGCCGGAAAAGGCGATCTTTCTGCCGTCGGGCGAATAGGCGGGACTGAGCTGCTGCTCGACCTTCATCGCTACGGAGCGCTCGATGCCGCCGGTCAGGGCGTTGATGATCAGCAGATTGCGCCCGCGCTCCTTCTTCACGAACAGCGCGATGTGGTCGCCGCCCGGCGAGAAGGCCACGTCCCGTCCCATCACCGGACCGACCGTGAGCATCTGCGCGATCGCGTACTCGTAGCGGCTGGTGTAGCCCGACGTCAGGTTGCGCAGCAGCCTTCGCTCCGGGATGTTGAACAGCACGACGTCGACGTCTTCCTTGTAGGTGGTGAAGGCCGCCAGCAGATCGCCCGAGGGCGAAGGGACCGGCGAGATCTCGTCGCTGTCGATGTCCGGATTGATGTGGAACGGATCGCCGTACTCCTGCGGTTCGCCCTTGGCCACCAGCGCCGGGAGGTACTGCTTGCGGAGCCACGTGCGGAACTGGCTGTCGAACTCGTCGGGTTTGACGTCGAAGGCTCGCTTGAGCGCCTTGTCGACCGAATTGCCGAGCGTATTGCGGTATTCGTAGATGAAATCGCGCAGCCCTTCCCACCCGTACTTCTCCACGATGTATTTGAACACCGCGTGGCCGAAGCGATAGGCGAAGTAGCCGCCGCCGTAGGCGCGGGTGATCGGCGGGATCTGGTCGTTGACCACCGCGTCGCGCAGCACCATCCGGTCCTTGTTGTCCTCGTCCTGCCCCATGAACGAGGCCAGCCCTTCCATGAACCACGTCGGCGGGTTGGCTGTGACTTCCTTCCCCAGCTTCCCCTGGAACAGGACCTCGTACTCGAAGACGTGCGTGAGCTCGTGCTGCACCAGATGCAGCAGTTTGTCATCCGTCGTGTCGATGGGGATGACCATCCGGTTGCGCGTCGGCTCGGCGAAGGCCCCGACCCCCTCGGGGATGAAGTTCAAATCGACGTTCGTCTGCTCGAAGGCCGAATGCGTGGCGTAGTAGATCAGCGGGATCTTCTTGGTGATCTGATAGTTCAGCTCCCGCGAGAGCGTGTCGTACGCGCTCTCCGCCATGTCCACGACCTTCTGCAGCGACGGCTTCTCCTCGTCGTAGAAGTACACGTCGAAATGCGTCGAGTGATAGATGTTCCAGTGGAACCGGTCGTAGACGATCTTGTTCTGCCCGAACGGATACGCCGGAACGGCGACGGCGAGCACCACGGTCAGCAGCGTGACGAAACGCTTCAAAGGGCCTCCTCGATGCTGCCGGCGCGCCCCCGCCCATCCGCCGGCCGCGGGGTCTATTCCGTGAACATGTACCGTGCGCCGGACGTCTCCTGCGGAACGAAGATGCCGACGACCTGTGTCTCGAGCGAGCGGAGGTTCTCGAACAGTCCGAGGATCTCGTCGTAGTCGCGCTGATCGAATTCCTTGAAGTCGCGGAAGTTGTCCTCCAGCACCTTCTCCCCCGTGTCGGCGTTGAACACGGCGATGTCGATGTCGAAGACGAACCCGGTCGTCTCCACCAGTACCTGCCGGTAGTACGTCTTGCCGTCGGCCGGCGACACGTACTCCTCGGTGCGGTATCCCGACTTGTCGTTGACGTCGAAATCGACGATCCCCGAGACGATGTAGTCCGCACCGGTCCGCGCGCCGAGGTCCTTCCAGTAGTCCCGCGCTTCCTCCAGCGACTTCATGTCCGTCCCCGGAAGGCGCGTCGCCGGAACCTCGACGATCTTCAGCTTCGTCTTCTTCGTCAGCTCCTTCTGCAGGTAGCGGTGGAACTCCGACTGCACGTCGACCTTCGAGGCGCGGTTGTTCTTCCGTTCACCGCCCCCGATGACGAAGGGGGCGATGGCGATCTTCTCGTCGCCGTTCAACTGCAGCTTCGGCTTGAGCGGAAGCTTCAGCTTCACTTCCGTGACACCGGCGAACGAGGGGAACGGCAGCAGCAGCACGCATAGGGCCATGCACAATCGTTTCATCGCCCGTCTCCCGGAGGGGGCTGCGTCGATGTCGGTGGAGGGGCCGTCGAGGTTGGAGGGGCCGTGGACGTCGGCGGCGGCGGCGGAAGATCGGAGGGGGGCTGACCCTGCGGCGGCACCACGGCGGGGGTCACACCCCCGGCCGCTCCCTGCGGCGGAGCGCCGGGAGCCACGGGCGTCGATTCGATCACCTTACCCGCCGGCACCGGCTGCGGCTTCGCCTCGGCCTCCGCGCGCGGCGGCTGGCGCTTCCGGTTCCGCGACAGGAACTCCACGAACCGGCTGTAGTTCTTCTGAATGTACTGATTGGAGCGGTCGAGCTGTAGCGCCTCCAGGTATTCCTTGCGCGCCTTCTCGAACTCTCCGTTGGCCTCGTAGGCCACCGCGAGATTGTTGCGCGCCATGGCGTCGCGCGGATTGATCTCCACCGCCCGCTGGAAGCGGAACAGCGCTTCCCGCCAGAGGTCCATTTTCGCCATCTGCACCCCGAAGTCCGCCTGACTCGAGGACTTCGAAAGATCCATGGCATGCGAGCATGCGACCATGACGGCCAGCACCGCCAACGCGAGCAATCGGGTCATCGTCGATTTCATGGGGAACTCCGGGGGGGAAACCAGCCGATGGGACGCCGTTCTTGGAGGTTCAATGCATCGCGGATTATAATCCCGCGGTACCCGCCGGCCGCTCCGTCTCCTCTCACCAATCAGCAACAATGACTGACGTCTCTCCACGTGATCTGTGTATCGCGTATGCGCGACTCCCATTTCTCACGCCGGCCCGGATCCGTCTTCTGCGAGAGCATTTTGAAACGCTGCCGAACGCACAAGCCGCGCCACCGGCACTCCTGCAGGGGCTGCTGTCCATCGACGCGGCGCAGGCCGAACAGGTCAAGAATCCGTTACGAAGCGAGCTGGAACGCACCGCCGTCGCCGCCCTCCGCTCCTCCGCGGTGACGCTCGAGGATCCGGAGTATCCGCGGCTGCTGCGCGAAACCGTCGACCCACCGCCGGCTCTCTTTTACCGCGGCGGCCTGGCGCTGCTCGACCGCCCCCTGCTGGCGATGGTCGGATCGCGCCGCGCCTCGCCGTACGGCATGAACGCCGCCGCGCATCTCGCACGCCAGCTCGTCTCCGCGGGCATCGCCATCGTTTCCGGTCTGGCCCGCGGAATCGATGCCGCGTCGCACCTCGCGGCGCTCGATGCCGGCGGCGCAACGATCGCCGTCCTCGGCACTGGAATCGACGTCGTCTACCCGCGCTCCCACGGCCGGCTCCATGAATCGATCGCCGAACGGGGATTGATCCTCACCGAGTTCCCCCATGGCACCCCGCCACTGGCTGGCAACTTCCCGGTCCGCAACCGGATCATCTCCGGAATGACGCTCGGGACCGTGATCGTGGAGGCGACCGGGCGCAGCGGCTCGCTGATCACCGCGCGCCTGGCTGCGGAACAGGGCCGCGAAGTCTTCGCCGTTCCGGGATCGATCTTCGCCGCCGGCTCCGAAGGACCGCACCGCCTCGCGCAGTACGGCGCGAAGCTGGTCCACGATGCGAACGACATCCTCGAGGAGCTTCCCGGCGGGCTGCGGCTGCAGCAGGCCGGAGCTGCCGTCGAGCCGGAGTCGCCGCTGCGCGAAGTCCTCGCCGCCTTCACCCGCGAAGAGGCGATGCACATCGACGCCATCGCCACGAAGTTGGGACAGACCGTCGCCGGAGTGTCGGAGGCTGTCCTGCAACTGGAGCTCGGGGGATGGCTGAAGGCGCTGCCGGGGGCGAGGTATACGCGGGTGCGGTGAGCAGGTCGCTCACTCTTCGCGGCTTTTGCGCACCTTCCAGGCGATCAGGGCCACGGGCACGCCGAACTGGATGACGCGGCGGAGCAGTTTCGGAAATCCGAAGCCGGCGAGAAAGCCGACGACGGCGCCACCGGCGACGAACTCCCCCGCGTGCTCCGAGGCGAAGGTCTTGAAATCGAGCGTCGTGCGCAGCTTGCGGTCGAGCTCGTCGATGCGTTCGCCGACGTCGTCGCGCGTGCGCTCGATCTCCTTCTCGATGGTCTCGCGTTCCTGCTCGGCCATTCAGCGGCTCCTCACCCGGCTGATGTCGGACTTGATCGCCTCGATGTCGGTCTTGATCTGCTCGACCGAATGCGTGGGGACGAACTGCACCGACTGGAACCGCTTGACGCCGATCACCGCGAGGATGGCCGCGAGGATCAGCATCGCGCCACCGACGATCAGCGTGGCCGCCCACGCCGGAAGTCCGGTCAGCATGAGGGCCAGAATCACCGTGGCCGTCAGGACTCCCATCGCTGCCATGGCGATGCACAATGCCACGGCGAGCAGCGCCGAGCCGGTGCCCAGCTTGACAACCGTGTCACGGATCTCCAGTTTCAGCAGCGCGATCTCGCTGCGAAACAGCCGCGAGATGTCGGCCGTCAGTTCTTTGATGATCGTCCCGAGGGAGCGCTCGGATTCCGTTCCCATGGTTGTCATTGCGGCGATCCATCGAGCAAAATGCGATCCATATGGTAGGCGCGGTGGAACTGGTCAAGGAGTTCCGATTCGAAGCTGCTCATTATCTGCCCAATCTGCCGGACGGACACAAGTGCCGTCGCATGCACGGCCATTCGTTCCGCGGCGAGATCGCCGTGCGCGGGCCGGTCGACCCGGTGACCGGATGGCTCATCGATTTCGGCGATCTGAAACGCGCGGTCGATCCGATCGTCGAACGCCTCGATCACGATCTGCTCAACGAAATCGAGGGGCTCGAGAACCCGACTTCCGAACTCCTGGCCATCTGGTTCTGGGAGCGGCTCGTCCCTTCGCTCCCTCAACTCCACCGCATCACCATCGAGGAGACATGCACGACGCGGTGCAACTACTACGGCCCGTAGTCCTCCTGGCGATTCTGCTCTCGATCGCCTGTCACACAGAACGCGCCGACCCGGTGCGGTCGGTCGCGGCCGCCGGGCAGCTTCGCCACTACGACATCCGCGCCGATCAGCTTCCGCCACCGTATCGCACGCCGTCGGCAGGAAACCCGCCGCGGGTCGCGTCGGAGCCGCGCGGCGCCTCGCTGGACGTGCCCCCGGGCTTCCACGTCTCGGTCTTCGCCGCCGACCTCGACGATCCTCGGAAGATGATCCTCGCGCCGAACGGCGACGTGATCCTCTCCGAGCCCGGCGCCGGGAAGGTGACGATCCTGCGCGATGCGAACCATGACGGCCTCGCCGAGCAGCGCTTCGCGTTTCTCAGCGGTCTCGATGAACCCTACGGCCTCGCTCTCCACGACGGATTCCTCTACATCGGCGACGAGAACGCGGTCGTGCGTGTCCCCTACAAGCCGGGCGACGTGCGCAGCACCGCGCGGCCGCAGCAGATCGCGCCGCTGCCGACCGGAGGCCACTCGACGCGCGGGCTGCTGTTCAGTCCCGACGGGACGAAGCTCTACGTGAGCGTCGGCTCGCACTCCAATGTCAGCACCGGCGAACCACCGGAGCGCGCGGCGATTCTGCAGATGAATCCCGACGGCAGCGGCCGGCGCATCTTCGCCTCGGGACTGCGGAACCCCGTCGACATGGCCTGGAACCCGGAGAGCGGCACGCTCTGGACCGTGGTCAACGAACGCGACGGGCTGGGCGACGACCTGCCGCCCGACTATGCCACCGACGTCACGCCCGGCGCGTTCTACGGCTGGCCTTACGCGTACATCGGTGCCCACGAAGATCCGCGGCACAAGGGAGAGCGTCCCGACCTCGTGTCCCGCACCACCGTTCCCGCGGTCCTGATCCAGGCGCACTCCGCACCGCTCGGCATCGCCTTCGATGAGGGATCGATGTTCCCCGCGCGCTACCGCGGGAGCGCGTTCGTGGCTGTCCATGGATCGTGGAACCGCGGCGCGCGCACCGGATACAAAGTGATCGACATCCCGTTCCACGATGGGCGTCCCGCCGGCGGATACGACGACTTCCTCGCCGGATGGATGCCCGATCCGCAGGCCCGTAGCGTCTGGGGCCGTCCGGTCGGCGTGCTGGTGCTCGGCGACGGATCGCTCCTCGTCTCGGACGATGGCGGAGAAACGATCTGGCGCGTCACGTATTCGGGCACTCGGTGAACACCGCCGGCCGGACCGTTTTGCGCCTCGTTCTTGCATCCATTCCAAGGCGAAAGGAAGAATCGCCATGGCACGACGGAATGATTCCAGTCACAATGGAGGTGCGCGCGCGAAGAAACCGCTCAAACAGGCCGGCAGGAAGAAGACCGCACCACCCCGCGTCGAGCCCGACATTCCGCTCGACGTGCTGAACCGCACCTACACACCGACGCAGACCAGCCTCAAGGCGTCGTTTCGCAGCGATGGGCACGACCGGCAGCGCGATCAGGAGTTCGCCGGAGGATTCGCCGACGAGCGGTGGAGCGACGAGGACCGCTACACGAACCGGTCGGGCGATCCGCGGATCGGAACGCATCACCGCAACGAAAAATGAGGAGGCCATGATGGACACACCGACCGCGAGCAGATTCGGAGAGACGAGCGCGAGCGAGGGCGGGACCTCGCGTTCCGCATCGGTCTGCCCGCACTGCGGGCAGCGCATCAACGCCGGCCTGGAACAGTTCCTCGGCAAGCTCGGCGTCGACCAGGACGTGATCGACCGCATCCGCAAGAAGATCGACGAGGCCGACATCGAGCAACATCTCAATCAGGCGCGCGATTACCTGCGCAACAACGGCGACAAGGCGCGGGAGTACGCGAAGAAGAACCCCGGAAAGATCGCCGCCGGCGTCGCGGTGCTGGCACTCGGCGCGGGGCTGCTGATCAGCGCGACACGGCGCTGATCACGCGGCGGAGGACGCCGCGCGCCACTCGCGCCACAACTCGTCCACGGCGCTCGGGAAGGTGCGGCGCGGCATCCATCCGAGCCGCCGGCGGGTGGCCTCGCTGGAGACGTGCTGATCGATCAGCAGCGCGTCGGCGAACGGCCCCATCTTCTCCCGCGCCAGTTCCGCGGGAACGTGTTCCACCTTGCCGCCGGGCGCCACGGCCTGCGCGCATTCGTTCAGCGTGGCCCGCGTGTCGTCCACCGCGTGGAAGATGCCGACGGCGCGCTCTTCGACCGTGCGGACGTAGCACGCGGCGAGGTCGTGCAGGTTGACCATCGCCCAGCGGTTCGTTCCCATTCCCACGATGTCGATCGGCTGGCGCCGGTCGGCGGCGGCGAACCACTCCGCGAACATCCCGCCCATCCCGCCGTAGACGCATCCCGGGCGGATCACCGCCGAATGGCCGCGCTGCAGCACGCGCCGTTCGTGTTCCGGACGCCAGGCGACGACGGAAATCGGGTCGACCGGCGATGTCTCGTCGGCCTGCCGCTCGCCGGTGTAGCCGAGGACCCATACGCCGGACGTGAAGACGACGAAGCCCTTCTGCGCGCTGAAGACTTCGATGGCCTTGCGGTCGAGCTCCACCGTGTTCGCGCTGGAGAAGGCCGTGTGCACGAAGGCTTCGTAACCGGCCAGCGCGGAGCCGAGATCGGACAGCGAGCCGAGATCGCCCGCGACGATCAGCGCTCCCCGCTCTCGGAGCTGCCGAGCCTCGGACTCGGGACGCACGAGCGCGGCGACTTCGTGTCCTCGCTCGAGCAGCGCCGCCGCGACCGCGCCGCCGATGTAGCCGGTTGCACCGGTGAGAAAGATCCGCATGATGCCGTGCTCAGTTCTTCGTCGCCACGTTTTGCCGGGAGACGAGGAGTCTCCGCCTGCCGACAACCGGACGCCCGACGACTATCGTTTCTTTTCCATCGCGCGGCGGAACGCGAGCGCCATCGCGCTTTCGCCTTCGCCGGACTGCTCGCCGCGCTCGTCGACGAACTTCGTGTATTCGTCGCGCTCCAGGGCCGCCTTGGCCGCCTCGTGGCTCAGCGAGATCCGTTTGCGCTGCCCGTCGACGCTCATCACGCGGACGGCGACCTTCTGGCCGGGATCGAAAGCCTTCGACGGATCGGCGCCGGGCGCCACGCTGATTTCCGAATTGGGAACCAGTCCGGTCAGCCCCGGCTCGAGCTGCACGAAGATTCCGGGAGCCCCGCCGTGATCGACGATCGCCTCGACCACCTTGCCGATGGGATAACGCTCGTTCACGTTCTCCCACGGATCGGTCAACGCCACCTCGCGCATGGAGAGCGACAGGCGCCGCTTCGCGGGATCGACCTCGCGCACCCAGCCGGTGACCACGGTGCCGATGGCGATCGACGGATCGCCCGGCCGGATGCCGTACGGGAACTGCGAGGTGTGCACCAGACCGTCGATGCCCGGCTCGAGCTCGACGAAGAGTCCGAAATCGGTCGTCCGCACGATCGTTCCGCTGAACTGCGCGCCGGCCGGATAGCGGTCGGCGACGTCGGCCCAGGGATCCGGCTCGAGATCTTTCATCGATAGCGAGATCCGCTTGCCGTCGTTCTCGACCTTGAGGACCTTCACCTGAACCTGCTGGCCGATGGAGACGACCTCCTTCGGATCGCTGACCCGGCGGCGGCTCATTTCCGAGACGTGCAGCAACCCGTCGATCCCGCCGAGGTCGATGAACGCTCCGAACGGCGTGATGGTCTTCACCGTGCCGATCAGTTCCGCGCCGGGGACGATGCTCTTGCGCGTCTCCTCGGCCCGCGCCGCCGCCTGTTCCTTGAGCAGTGCCGCGCGCGAGACGACGATTCGCCGGCCGTCGTCGGACAGCTCCGTCACCCGGAACTCGAATGACTGTCCGATGAACGCGTCGGGATTCTCGATCTTTCCGAGCGCGATCTGCGACAGCGGGCAGAACGCGCGCAGGCCCCCGACGTTCACGTCGAAGCCCCCTTTGTTCCGCGCAGCAACCTTCCCTTCGACCGGAAGCCGGTTCTGGTACATGTTGCGCAGCAGCTCGAGCGTCGCCTTCCCGCGCGCCAGTTTGCGCGAGATGCGGATCTCGGGCGTCGTCTTGATCACCGTCCCTTCGACGGTGTCGCCGACTTCGAGTCCTTCGAGCTCGGCCGTCGCCATCAGCGCCTCGGATGGTCCGCCGTACGAGACGAACGCATCATCGCCGGAAATGGAGACGATCTGCCCCCGCAGCAATTCGCCCTGCTCGGGGGTTTTGAAATTCAGGCTGGCTTCAAACGCCTCCGCAAAGCTGTTCGCTTCGGTGGCTTCTCTCGACTGGGTCATGGAAAACGTGTACGCCTTTCGGGTCTCAAGAGATCAGGGGTGCGTATCTTACTCGATCTCTCTAAGAAACGTCACGGGCGCAACGCGGGCGGCATGCGATTTGTTCCGTGGTATGTTGCCGGCGGCTGGCACCCGCAAGCCGCTCCAATCGACACCATGCATCCCTGGCACGACGTGGCAATCGGCGAGGGCGCCCCGGAACTCGTCCCGGTCGTGGTCGAGGTCCCGAAAGGCTCGAAAACCAAGTACGAGCTCGATAAACGCAGCGGCCTGATTCGCGTCGACCGGATCCTCTTCAGTTCCGTCCACTATCCCGCCAACTACGGCTTCATCCCCCAGACTTATTGCGAGGATCACGATCCGCTCGATGCCCTGGTCCTCGGTCAGGAGGAGATCGTCCCGCTGGCCATCGTCCGCGCCCGCCCCATCGGCGTCATGAAGATGACCGACCAGGGAGAAGAAGACGACAAGATCATCGCCGTCCATGCCGACGATCCGGAGTACGCGCATTACCGCTCGATCCGCGAGCTCCCGCCGCACCGGCTCGAGGAGGTTCGCCGCTTCTTCATGGACTACAAGGTCCTCGAACACAAGCGTGTGATCGTCGAGGACTTCTGCGACCGCGACGATGCCCTGGCGGTTGTGAGAGATGCGATCGCCTTGTACGCACGCGAACGCGACCGTTTGCGAGTGTGAAGTTTTTTGGCAGCCGCGATTGTGATTTCCCACATCGCCGAGTCCGCCACAAAAACTCACGGACGCTCTTGCTTCACGCGCGATGCGGACCTAGATTGAATGCACTTCGCAACGGATGCTCCATGGCAGCTGGCAACGACGCGAAGAAAGCTTCGAGATGCCACGGATCACGAAGCGGACGCGGCGCGAATGCTCCTCTGCAGATGTCAACGCGCCGCAGAGCGTCGAGTAGCAGAGGCTCTCGAGGCGGTCGGTTCGGATGCCCTCTGGTGGATGTTAACGGACCGAGAACGGACCCGCGAGACCAGAGATCGCGGGTCTCTTTTTTTTCGGGCAGAATGCAGGTGTGACCACACGCATCTTCCTCGTCCGCCATGGCGCTACCCAACTCAGCTCCGAAGATCGCTTTGCCGGCGCCGTCGACGTCCTCCTCTCCGATGCCGGACGCGAGCAGGCTCGCCGCCTCGGTGAACGCCTCCGCCGCGACCCCATCGCCGTCGCGTTCGCCAGCCCCATGCGCCGCACCATGGACACGGCCCGCCTCATCATCGAGCCGCACGCCATCCCGGTCACTCCGGTCGACGGCATCCGCGAGATCGCGCACGGCCGCTGGGAAGGGAAACGGCGCGAGGAAGTGGAACGCGACTTCCCCGAGGAGTACAACCGCTACGAACACGATCCCTTCTCCTTCGCCCCAGTCGGCGGCGAAAGCGGCCTGCAGGTCACCGCGCGCGCCCTCCCCGCCTTGCTGCAGATCATCGAAGAGCACTGCGACGAACGGATCCTGGTCGTCTCGCACAAGGCCACGATCCGCCTCCTCCTCAGCACGCTGCTGGGGTTCGATCCCCGCAAGTACCGCGACCGTCTCGATCAGTCCCCGTGCGCGCTCAACATCCTCGACTTCAAGGACCTGGCGCACGCCCGCCTCACGCTCTTCAACGATACGTCGCACTACACCGTCAACGTCCCCGAGGTGCCGCACGGGAGACTGTCGAAGGTGTGGGACAAGGACGATCAGCGCACCTGAAAGACGGCGTTGCGCAACAGCGGATCGGTCGCGTAGTAGATCCGCAGGTTGTGCCCCTGGTCGGTGAGCTGAATGGAGTTGATCTTCCACGTGCCACGCGCGGCATGCGGGTCGAGCTGAATCCGTCCGCTCCAGGTCCCCTCGCCCGATGACTGCAGGGGGAAGAACCCGCCGCTCCCCGCCACCGGTCCGGTGTACTGGCCGCTCACGCCGGAAATGCCGCAACTGTTGCCGTTGGCCACGACGGTGATGGTCACCACCGCGCTGCCGCTCGCCGGCGCGATCGAGAGCGGATCGACGATCACCGACTGCAGCAGCGGCGCGTTGCTGTCACACGAGTCCCCCATGATGTTGACGACCACCGGCTGCACGATCGGATTGTCGCGGCGGAACGTCGCCAGGTTGTTGGCCTTGTCCTGGAGCGTGATCTGTTCGAGCTGCCAGTCGCCGCAGTCGACGCACGCCGGGGCCGAGATCTCGCACTGCCAGACGTTGCCGTCGCCGCTGCGGCAGCCAGCGCCGATCCGTGCGGCCTTCGACGGGCTTTGAAAGACAGCGCTGACGAGGTTGACGCCGGAGCTGTCGTCGGAAGCCTCGACGAACAGGGTGTTCTTCTCGCCGCCGCGCATCGCCCGGCGATCGAGCCAGGCATTCTTCAGTACCGGCGGCGTGGAGTCCGATTCCGAGGAGATTACGCGCAGAACCGCGCTCGCCGGGACCGTTCCCTGGGTGTCGCTGAGCGTGACCGAGTTGCTGGCGTTGTCGCTCAGGTTGAGGAAGCGGACCTTCCACAGCCCCTGCTCCGCGTCCCTGGGGATGGTGATGTGCCCGACCCAACGGTCGGTCTCCCCTTCGCGCTGCGTGGCAAATCCCTGCATCGCTTTTCCCGTGGGACTGCCCAGAGTTCCGGAAATGCCGCGCACGCCGGACAGATCGTCGACCGCCGTGACGACCACCGTCGTCTGCTCTCCGTCGTGGATCTGAGGAGGGGCGAACTCGATGGAAGAGAGCTGAGGGGGAATCGTGTCGGAGTCGGGATCGGTGGAGGTCTGCGCGGAGGCCATTTTCGAGGCACTGCTCTCGGCC
The DNA here is from genome assembly GCA_035260605.1 of Thermoanaerobaculia bacterium. Lineage (GTDB taxonomy): Bacteria > Acidobacteriota > Thermoanaerobaculia > Gp7-AA8 > Gp7-AA8 > Gp7-AA10. The sequence goes on from DATFUW010000079.1 coordinate 12,933, forward strand.
GTCGGCTGCACGGTCGGCGGGCGCGCCGCCTGGGAATGGGAGATCCTGGCCGGCTGCGAGGCCGACGGCTTCACCATCAGCGGCGTGGGCGGCTTCCCGGCCGGCGGCGGGGGCGAAGCGGGGGCGGTCCGCGGCGCCGCCGCGGCGGGCTGGCGGGCCACCGGCCGTCCTTTCTTCTGCGCGTGACTCTCGCTGGCCGCGCGCGCCCGCGGCTTTGCCGGCGCAGGGGCAGGCACGATCGTGCCCGTCGGGACGTCGCGGACCGCGGTCGTGTGGCTCCCGGTCGCCGCCGTTGCGGCCGGCTGCGCAACCGTTGCGGCCGGAGCGGCCTCCCGCTCCTGCCGCCGCAACCGGATGACCAGCACGATCACGAACAGCACGCCGAGGGCGATGAAGAAGGTCGGAAGGAACGGAAGGCGGCGCATACGAGCGATGAAGGATGAATCATGAAGGATGAATCCATTCTTCGCAAAATCGCTTCATCTCCCATCGTTCGTTCTGGTTCATGATGTCCCCATGCAGTCGGTCAGCCTCGGGTCCACTGGAATCCGCGTCTCGCGGCTCTGCCTCGGGGCGATGACCTACGGGTCGAGCAAGTGGCGCCCCTGGGTATTGGACGAGGAAGCGGCGCGGCCGTTCTTCCGCCGGGCCATCGAGGCCGGCATCAACTTCTTCGACACCGCCGACATGTATTCCAACGGCATGTCGGAGACCGTGCTCGGGCGCTCGCTCCGCGAATTCACGCGGCGCGACGACGTGGTCATCGCCACGAAGGTCTTCTTCCCCACGGGACCCGGGCCCAACGACCGCGGACTCGGGCGCAAGCACATCATGCTGGCCGTCGAGGCGTCGCTGCGCCGTCTGGCCACCGACTACATCGACCTCTATCAGATCCACCGGCTCGACCCGGAAACGCCGATGGAGGAGACGCTGGAGGCACTGCACGATGTCGTGAAATCGGGGAAGGCGCTCTACATCGGCGCCTCGAGCATGTACGCCTGGCAGTTCGCAACGATGCAGTCGATCGCCGCATCGCATGGATGGACGCGCTTCGTCTCCATGCAGGATCACTACAACCTGGTCTATCGCGAGGAAGAGCGGGAGATGATTCCGCTGTGCATCGATCAGGGCGTGGCCGTGATTCCGTGGAGCCCGCTGGCCCGCGGCTTCCTCGCGGGGAACCGCGCCCGGCAGACGGAGCGGGCGCGCACCGACGACTTCGCGCATCAATACTATGGAGAGTCCGACCTCGAGGTCGCCGCGCGTGCCGAGGAGCTGGCCAAGCGGCGCGGCGTCACCTCCGCGCAGATCGCCCTCGCCTGGATCCTGCACAGGCCGGGCGTCACCGCGCCGATCGTCGGCGCCTCGAAACTCGAACATCTCGACCAGTCAATCGCCGCCGTCGAGCTCCGCCTCGGCGAAGATGAGATGCGGTTTCTGGAAGAGCCGTACCGGCCGCATCCGGTGCTCGGACATCGGTAGGCCGTCGTCCTACTCGCCTCGAATCTCCTGGAAAAAGGCCTCACTCGAGACGGGACGGCCGAGGAAGCGTTCCACCAGGTCGCGGGCCGGCTCTTCGCTGCCGCGGCACAGGATCAGCTCGCGGAAGCGGCGTCCGATCTCGCTGTTCATGACGTCATCGCCGAAGGCCGCCACGAGATCGAGCGCGATCACCTTGGCCCACATGTAGCCGTAGTAGCCGGCGGCGTAGCCGCTGGCGATGTGCTCGAAGGTGCCGGGGAATGCAGTCCCTTCGACGTGACCCATCGGGGTGGCCGATTCCATGGCCTTCCATACCTCGAGTGCGCGGCCGGGATCTTCGCCCGACAGCGCCATGTCGTAGGCGGCGTAGAGGTGCTGGCGTCCGTAGTCGATCCCCGCGCCGAACTTCTTCGCCGCGCGGATGCGCATCACCAGCGAGGAATCGATCACCGGGCAGTCGGGGCAGTGCGCGCCCAACAGCGAAAGGCTCTCCATCCGGCTTCCCCACTCCTCGTACATCTGCGACGGCGCCTCGACGAAGTCGCGCTCCACGTTCGTGCCGGAGTGCTGGTTGTACTCGGTCCGCGAGAGCACGCCGTGCAGGACGTGTCCGAACTCGTGCAGCAGCGTCTCCAGCTCGTTGTGCGTCAGCCCCGTGCGGTTGAAGTTCGTCACCAGCGCGCTGACCGGCCTCCGTCCCGTGCGCAGACTGACTCCCCGCACCGGCCACGCCGCCGCGTGCTTGTACTTGTCGGGACGCGGGTAGAGATCGAGATAGATCCCGCCGATCCGATGTCCCTCCCCGGCGTCGTTCACGTCGAGATAGACGACGTCCTCGTGCCACAGCGGGACCGATGCGCGCTCGAAGCGGATGCCGTACAGCCGCTCGCTGACCTCGAGCATCCAGCCGAGCGTCGGGCCGGTGGGGAAGTACTTGCGCAGCTCTTCCTGATCGATCGCGTAGCGCTTCTCGCGGAGACGCTCCCGGTAGTAGAGCAGGTCCCAGCGCTCGATCCTTCCCCGCTTGATCGCCGCCAGCTCCTTCAGGTCGCGCAGCTCGGCTTCGGTGACCGCGCTCTTCACGTCGTCGAGGAACCGGGTGACCGCCTCCGGGTTCTCCGCCATCCGCCGGCGCGTGATGTAGTGCGCGAAGCTCGGCAGACCGTAGAGGTCGGCGATCTCCTTCCGCAGCACCACGATCTCGTCGAGGAGGTCCAGGTTCCGCGCAGTTCCGCGCCCCGTGTATTCGACGTAGTAGCGCCGGCGTGCCTCCCCGTCCGCGGCGTTCATCATGAACGGGAGGTAGTCGGGCGAGTCGAACCCCACCACGATGTTCCCCTGCTCGTCCTTCGGCACCCGCTCCACGTAGTCCTTCGGCAGCCCCCGGCACTCTACCGGCGTGAAGCGGAGGAGGGTCTTGTTCTCGCGGATGTTCTTGGCGAACTCCTGCGCCAGCTCAGTCAGCCGCTCGGAGATGACCCGGAAGCGCTGCCGTTTGTGGGGCGGCAGCGCCACGCCGCTGTCCTCGAAGGCCTCGATCAGGTCCTTCTGCAACTGCCGCTGCGCCGCCGTCTCCGGAGCGATGTGCCGCACGCGCTCGAACAGCGGCTCGTTCTGCAGGATCTCCGTGGTGAACGCCGACTCTGCCACCAGCGCGCGGTCCGCGCTGTCACGCACCCGCTGCTCCGGGTGTACGCTGTTGAGCAGCGAGATCGGTCCGAAGGCGTTCTCCATGAGTATGGATGCGTCGTCCCAGGCGTCGAGTACATTCGACGGGCTCCCCCGTTCGAGAGGAATTCCCGCGATGGCCTCGAATGCGTGCCGGGCTTCCGCCAGCGCGGAATTGGCACGTTCCGTGACTTCTTCAGCCGTGAGAATGGGTATGGTGGCGCGCTCGCTGGGCGCGACGCTGTTCGTCATGAGGGGAGCGAATTCTAGCTCCCTGCCACCCATCCCGGAAACGAGGAAAATCA
>DATFUW010000080.1:0-5659 GCA_035260605.1 Thermoanaerobaculia bacterium
CCCCACCAGGTCGTGGAGCGCGACATCGCCGCGGCGACGCGCTTCGACCACGCGCCGATGCTCGAGTTCGACGGAGAGTGGGGCTGATGCTGCTCGGACGGGTCATCGGTCAGGTCGTGCCGTGCGTGATCACGCCGGGGCTCGAGGGCGTGCCGATGCTCATCGTGCAGCCGCTCGACAAGCACCTGCGACCGAAAGGGAAGATCCTCGTCGCCGCCGACGCCACGCGCATGGCTGGGCCCGGCGAGCTGGTGTCGTACGAGGGCGGACGTGAGGCAGCGCTGGCGCTCGAACGGACCTTCGTTCCCGTCGATCACGCCATCGTGGCCATCGTCGATGGAGTGAACGTTTCGTGATCCTCGGACGGGTCATCGGCGAGATCCACGGGACGATCAAGCACCGTTTCTACGAATCGAAACGGCTGCTGGTCATCGAGAAGACGAAGCCCGACGGCAGCTCCACCGGCGACTATCTGATCGCCGCCGACGCCGTCGGCGCCGGGGCCGACGAGCGCGTGCTCGTGCTCGACGAGGGGAACGGCGCGCGTCAGGTGTTCGACTCCACGGACGCGCCGGTGCGCTCGGTCGTCGTGGGGATCGTCGACGACGTGCTCAGTGACTGACCAATAAAAAAGGACTGACCAACAAAAAAGCCCGCTCCCTGGCCGGAGGAACGGGCTCGGCGCGCTAGAGTGCGCCGGCTAAGTCGCTGCCGTTTTTTTTGGAATCAGCGACACCACCAATCTAATTCCGCATCGCCGCCGCGGCAAGGTTTTTTTGGCGGACTGGTCACTTCACTTTCGTTCCCGCCGGCACCGCGGGATCGACGCTGAGCAGCGACGGCTCGCCGTCGATCGACGCGGCGAGCACCATGCCGTTCGACTCGATTCCCATCAGCTTCGCCGGCTGGAGGTTCGCCACGATGATCACCTTGCGGCCAACGAGTTCCTCCGGCGTGTACTTCGAGGCGATTCCGGCGACGAGTGTCCGTTCGCCCTCGCCGTCGAACACGGTCAGCTTGATCAGCTTCTTCGATTTCTCGACCTTCTCCGCGGTGCGGACTTCCGCGACGCGCAGATCGATCTCCTTGAACTGATCGATGGTGATCTTCGCCAGATCGGGAGGGGCGGCCTGCGTGGTCTCGATCGGTGGGTTCGACATCGTTCCTCCAATATATGCCGCCGCCTCGGCGCGCGGAAACATCGCATCGCCGATCCGGATCGGCACGCCGCTCGGCAGCCCGCCCCATCGCAGGGCCTCCGGTCCGATGCGGCCGGGATCGCTTCCCAGCCGTTGCAGCGCGTCCCGCGAGAGCCCCGGCATGAAGGGGGCGAGCAGGACCCAGACGATCCGCAGCGACTCGAGGCAGTTCCAGATGACGCGCGACAGCGACTCGTCCGCGCCGCGTTCCTTGAACGCTTTCCACGGCTCGCGGGCCACGATGTAGCCGTTGATCGCCGTGAGGAGCTTCCAGGTCTGTTCCAGGGCCCGCTGGAACGCGAAGTCGTCCATGGCCCGCAGGTACTCGGGCACGATCTCGCCCGACGCGCGGAGCAGATCGTTGTCGTCGCACGGCACCGGAGGCGTCTTCCCGCCGAAGTACGAGTCGGCCATCTTCAGGGCGCGCGACATCGTGTTTCCCAGATCGTTCGCCAGATCCGCGTTGTAGCGCCCGAGGAAGGCCTCGTCGGAGTAGTTCTGGTCCTGGCCGAAGACCATCTCGCGCAGCAGGAAGTAGCGCAGCGGGTCGGGTCCGAAATCGTCGAGGATGTTGTACGGCCGCACGACGTTGCCCAGCGATTTCGAGATCTTCTGGTTGTCGCGCAGCCACCAGCCGTGCCCGTAGACGTGCTTCGGCAGCTCGATTCCGGCGGCCATCAGGAACGCCGGCCAGTAGACGGCGTGGAAGCGGATGATGTCCTTGCCGATCAGGTGGACGTCGGCCGGCCAGTAGCGGCGGAACTTCTCATCGTCGGCGCTGCCGAATCCGAGCGCGGAGATGTAATTCGTCAGCGCCTCCATCCAGACGTAGACCACGTGGTTCGGATAGCCGGGCCAGGGGATTCCCCAGGAGATCGACGTCCGCGACACCGAGAGGTCCTTCAGCCCGGCCTCGACGAACGAATGGATCTCGTTCATGCGCGTCGCCGGGACGACGAAATCGGGATGTGCCCGGTAGTGCTCGAGCAACTGCTCGCGGAAGCGCGAGAGTTTGAAGAAGAAGTTCTGCTCGGTCGTCCATTCGACCGGATGGCCGCTGTCGTCGCGTCCGTCGCGCACCTGGTTTTCGGGGACGAACGTCTCCTCGTTCTGGCAGTACCACCCGGCGTGTTCGCCGAGGTAGATGTCGTCAGGCCAGCGCTCCTGAATGCGGCGGATCAGCTCCAGGACGCCGAGGCGGTGCCGCGGCTGCGTGGTGCGGATGAAGTCGTCGTGGCTGATCTCCAGCCGTTTCCACAGCTCGTGATGGGTCTTCACCACCCGGTCGGCGAGCTCGATGGGGAGGATGCCCTCCTTCGCCGCGGAGCGCTCGATCTTCTGCCCGTGCTCGTCGGTGCCAGTGACGAACCACACCTCGTCGCCCATCCGGCGCCGGTGGCGGGCGACCACGTCGGCCACGATGTTCTCGTACATGTGCCCGATGTGCGGGTCGTCGTTGACGTAGTGGATCGCGGTGGTGATGTAGAACTTCGCCATGGGGGAGCGGGATTGTAACGGTTTCAGTGGGGCGGCGGGCCGGAGGCCCCCGAACCCCGGCTTCACATCGCTCTGTGCGTTTCAACACAAGGGCATATGCTAGCGATCATCAAGAAAAAGGTCGTTCGTTTCGTAATTTCATATCAGCGCTCGCATTTTGGAAAGAGGAGAAAGACATGGTCCGACGCGTAGCTCTTGCTTTGTTCGTATTGCTGGTCAGTATTCCCCTGATGGCCGCCGATGGCGCTGCAGTGTACAAATCGAAGTGCCAGGCCTGCCACGGCCCCGACGGATCGGGCAACACGCCAGTCGGAAAGGCGCTGCACGTCGCCTCGCTGGCCAGCAACGACGTCCAGAAGCTCAGCGATGCGGATCTGGAAAAGGTCATCAAGAATGGCAAGGGGAAGATGCCGGCGTTCTCCGGGAAGATCTCCGATGAAGAGATCCAGGCGGTGGTCGGTTTCATCCGCGGGTTTGCCAAGAAGTAGCCGGAGCAGGCAATGTCGAATCCGGCGCAAGACACGGGACACGATTCCGGCAGGGGAGGCGGTTCGCTCAGCCGCCGGAATCTGATCAACTGGTTTCTGGGCACGACATTCGGCGCCCTCATCCTCTCCATTCTCTACCCGGTGATCCGTTTCATCACGCCGCCCCGCGTGCCGGAGGCGAGCACGAATCAGGTGGACGCCGGACAGACGGACGATCCCGAGCTCCTGCAGAAGGGCTTCAAGATCATCCGCTTTGGCGCCGAGCCGGTCATTCTGCTCAAGGCGGCGGAGAACGATTACCGGGCCTTCAGCGCCACGTGTACGCACCTGGCGTGCATCGTGACGTACGAGAAGGCGCGCACGCGGATCTACTGCAACTGTCACGGCGGCGTCTACGACATGACGGGGCGCAACGTGGCCGGCCCTCCGCCTCGCCCGCTCGCCCCGTTCAAGGTCAACCTCGTGGCCAAGGGGCCCGGCGTGTCGTCGATCGTCGTGTCGAAGGCTTGAACGATGAGTGTGAAAAACAGCGTCGCCGGCTGGCTCGATGACCGCCTCGCGTTGCCGACCATCCGTGAGGTCGCATCGCACAAGACGGTGCCGATGCACCGCTACATGGTCTTCTACTACCTCGGCGGGATGACCCTCTTCTTCTTCCTCATCCAGGTGTGTACCGGGATCATGCTGATGCTCTACTACCACCCGTCGGCCAACGAGGCCTTCGAGTCGGTGGAGTTCATCATGACCACCGTTCCCTTCGGGTGGCTGATCCGCTCGATCCATTCGTGGTCGGCGAATCTGATGGTCTTCTTCGCCTTCGTGCACATGTGCAGCGTCTTCTTCCTCAAGTCCTATCGCCCGCCGCGTGAGATCACCTGGATCAGCGGTGTGGTGCTCCTGCTGCTGCTGATGGGCTTCGGCTTCTCGGGGTATCTGCTTCCCTGGAACCAGCTCTCGTTCTTCGCCACCAAGGTCGGCACCGACATCCCGGGCGTGATTCCCGGCGTGGGGCCGTGGATGCTCCGCTTCCTGCGCGGCGGCGACCGCGTGAGCAGCGCGACGCTGTCGCGATTCTACGGATGGCACGTGGCCATTCTCCCGGCCATCACGTTCGTCTTCCTGGTGATCCATCTGGCGCTGGTGCAGATGAAGGGGATGAGCGTGCCGGTGAAGGCCGAAGCCGAGTCGAAGCAGCGCCGGCCGTTCAAGTTCTTCCCCGACTTCGCCCTGCGCGATCTCTCCGGCTGGATCCTGGCCCTCGGCGTCCTCGCTGCCCTGGCCGCGCTCTTCCCGTGGGAACTGGGCGAGAAGGCCGATCCCTTCGCTCCGGCGTACGCGAACATCCGCCCCGAGTGGTACTTCATCTTCATGTTCCAGACGCTGAAGCTCGTGCCGGGCGGCGAGATCCTGGGGATCGAATACGAGGCCATCCCCATCGTGCTCTTCGGCGTGGCGGGGCTGTTCCTGATCCTGATCCCCTTCCTCGACCGCGGCGCGGCGCGCACCGGCCGCAGTCCGGCGTGGTCGATCGGAGGGGCGATCGCCATCGCCGCGATGGTCATCCTGACCTGTTTCGGCTATTCGACGCTCGTCCCGCTCTACGTGGTGATGGCCACCGCGGTGCTGCTGCTGATCTTCGCCTTCATTACCCGCGGACGGAAGGAGGAGCGATGAACCGGCCGCTCGTCGTCACGATCGCCTCGGTTGCACTCGCGGTCGCCGCATCCGCCCTCGGCGCAACGGCGGCCCCACCCGCGCCGCAGGCCACGTCGTGCGTCCAGTGCCATGGCAGCGACATGTTCGACGCCGCGGCGCGCGCCAAAGTCAAGAGCTTCCCCTCCGACGTCCACGGACAGGTCGGACTGTCGTGTCACGACTGTCACGGCGGCAATCCCGATCCAAAACTCGGTGAGGACATGGGCGCGGCGATGGACCCCAACTTCAAGCCGAACCCGTTTCGCGGCGCGCCCAAGCGCCAGGCCATCCCCGAGTTCTGCGGCCGCTGTCATTCCTCCGCCGACTACATGAAGCGGTTCAATCCCAGCATCCGCGTCGACCAGGTGACGGAGTACTGGACGAGTAAGCATGGCGAGTTGCTGAAGAAAGGCGACCCGAACGTCGCCACGTGCATCGACTGCCACTCGGTGCACGACATCAAGCGGAAGTCACAGCCCGAGTCGCCGGTCTATCCGACGCACGTCGCCGAGACCTGCAGCCGTTGTCACTCCGACCCCAAGCGCATGGCGCAGTATGGGATCCCGACCGACCAGTACGCGCGGTGGCGCGTCAGCGTGCACGCCAACGCGATGCTCGAAAAGGACGACCTCAGCGCGCCGACGTGCAACGACTGCCACGGCAACCACGGGGCCACGCCTCCGGGCGTCGATCGCCTGGTCTTCGTCTGCGGCAACTGCCACCTGCGCGAGGCCGAGCTGTTCCGCAAGAGCGCCAAGTATCAGGGGTGGGACCAGCACA
>DATFUW010000081.1:0-9188 GCA_035260605.1 Thermoanaerobaculia bacterium
GAGCGCGCAGATCGGCTGCGCTTCGAGACCGGCGGGGCGATCGACGATCGGGCCCCCTTCGCCGCCCGCCCGCTTCACCGCGGCGAGCATCACGTCGTGGAAGATCGGCGCGGCGCCGGTGATGCCGCTCGAGTTGTGCAACGCGTCGCGGTCGAAGTTCCCCACCCACACGCCGACCGTGACCTCGCGCGTGTATCCGACCGTCCAGTTGTCATGGTAGGCCTGCGAAGTGCCGGTCTTCACGGCGACGGGGAACGGAAAATCGAGACTGCCGCCGGAACCGAAGATGAACTCGCGGGCTCGTTCGTCGCTGAGGATGTCCGTGATCCAGAAGCAGGTGCGCGCCGTCAGCACGCGCCGGCGGACGTCGTTCGAGGGCGCCGCGCGGTCGATGCGCATCCGCGGATGGACCGGGATGCCGTCGCGGGCGAAGATGGCGTAGGCGGCGACGAGCTGTTGGAGCGTGACCTCGGCATCGCCGAGGGTCAGGCCGACGCCGTAGTAGTCGGCGGTGTGCGTCAGCCCTCGAAATCCGGCATGCCGCAGGAACCGCAGCAGCGACGGCGTCCCGATGCGCGAGAGCACCGCGACCGCCGGCACGTTCTCCGATCCGGCGAGGGCCGCGCGGACGCGCAGCGGCCCGCGAAACCGGCCGTCGTAATTCCGCGGCGTGTACACCACGCCCTGTTCGGCGGTCGGAAAATGCGACGGGACGTCGGCGATCACGGCTGCCGGAGTGAGCCCCTGCTCGAACGCCAAAGCATAGGTGAACGGCTTGAGCGTCGATCCCGGCTGCCGCGGCGTCGTCACGCCGTCGATCGCGCCGCCGAACGCGCTGCCGAAGTAGTCGCCCGATCCCTCCCACGCCAGCCATTCGCCGCTGCGGTTGCCGAGCACCGCGACCGCGACGCTGTGCGCGCCGTGGCGAAGGAGATTCGCGCGCTGCGCGTCGATGATGCCGCGGACCTCGCGCTGCAGCCGTGCGTCGAGCGTCGTCCGGATCGTGAGCGGCCCCGCGGCCCGCTCACTCTTCATCACTTCCTCCACGAAATGCGGCGCGAGCAGCGGATGCACTCCCCTCTCGAACGCCAGCCGCTCCGCTCCCGCGGTCCGAAACTCGGCGTCCGAGATCATCCCCAGGTCGTGCATGCGGCGGAGCACGAAGCGCTGCCGCTCAAGACCGCGTCGGGGGACCCCGGGACGGTGCGGAAGTCCTGCGAGATACGCCGCCTGGGCGATCGTGAGCTGCTCCGGCGCACAGCCGAAATAGCGCCGGCTCGCCCGCGCGATCCCGGTGGTCTGCGGACCGTACGGCGCGAGATTGCTGTAGAGCGCCAGGATCGCGGCCTTCGAATGGCGGTGCTCGAGGCGGAGGGCGACGATGGCTTCGCGGATCTTCGCCGCGAGCGTTCGCCGCGACGGCGGAAGCATCAGCTTGGCCACCTGCTGCGTGATCGTCGATCCTCCCTCCACGGCGCGCATGCTGCGGAGGTCGTGAAGCAGGGCACGCGCGACGGCGATCGGATCGATGCCGATGTGCCGTTCGAACCGCCGGTCCTCGGCGGCGATCGTGGCCATGGCCACGTTGCGTGGCACCGAGGAGATCCAGCGGCTCCGCGTCCCGTCGTCCGAAAGCGGCTCGTAGAGGACGACGCCGTTGCGGTCGACGACCGTCGGCGTACTCCGCGGCGCGATCGGAGGGAGCGGGCCGAGACGGACCCAGAGCGCGAAAGCCAGCAGCGCCAGCGCGCAGCCGGCGGCCGCGCACCGCTTCACGGTCTGATCTCCACGATGTCCGTTGCCGTCCTCCCGAACACCTCCGGTTCGTACATCTCCTCGATCGAGGCGGGAGCGGTGATGAACGTCCCGGCCGTCGTCGCGCGCACGACATACGTGAAGTCGTGCACCCCTTCGCTCAGCCGCGTGGCGAAGAGGTTCACGCGGTCGTCATGGCGCTCGACGTAGTCGAAGCCGCCGCGGCGCCACCACGCCGTCCAGTCATCCGCCTGCTCTTCTTCGCGGACCTGCTGTTCGGCGAGATCGGAGGCGGTCGTGGCAAACCACGATTCCACCGGTTCGGTCCCGGCGGGAATCGGATCGGTGATGGCCACGAAGCGCCGCTCCTTGGTGTTGCGGATGTGCAGCGTGACCTTCACCAGATCGCCGGCCTTCACGCTCGTCTGCGAGTAGTGACGCTCGATCGAGAAACCGCGCTCGGCACCCTCGTGATGGATTCCCGTGAGCGCGTATTTCAGGCGCATCAGGTAGAAGAGCGTCCCGCTGCCGTCCCGCGTGAAGGTGACCGGCCCGGAGCTGAGCCTGGCCAGCGGCAGATCGTGTCCCTTGGCCTCCGTCGACCGCCCGCGGAACTCGTCGCGCGCCAGCGTGGTCTGCCCCAGCGTGACCGTCGCCGTGAAGTTCGGGGTCTCGTGCTCGTAGCGGCGGTAGTAGTCGATCAGCGACTCCATCGCCCAGGCGTTTTCCTGCGTGTTCCCCCACCGCCCCTTCCGGCGCACCTGCATCAGCCAGCGGACGACCTTCGCGGCGGTGTCCTCGTCGTCGGTCAGGCGCACGAGCGTGTCGAGGACGATCGCGGTGGTCCGCACGTTCGAGTTCCAGAACCACAATAGATATGGATCGGTCAGCTCCTCGACGTGTGCCGACGAGCCTTCCGGCAGGATCGCGTTGTCGATGCGCCGCAGGAGCTCGGCGCGGTGCTGCGCGTCGGCGTCGGCCAGGAAGGCGATGGCGAAGACCGGCATGCGATCGACGTAACCATAGAGCCGGTTGATGTTGCTGTCCTCGTTCCATCCGCCTTCCTGCAGCACCTTGACGGCGAACGCCTGCCAGGCGGTGTAGGACGGCCACCATCCCTCGTCCTCCGGCTGCGGCTGCTTCATCTGCGCGTCGAGATAGGTGTAAGCGTGCTTGAGCACGTCCGGGCTGACGTCGTACTGCAGCTTCTGCGCGCGCTGGAAGACGTGCAGGATGTCGGCGGTCAGGTACGCCGACTCGCTCGAGCACTCGCCCGGCCAGTATGCGAACCCGCCGTCGCCGCACTGGAACTTGTACAGCTCCTGAATGGTCGTCTGCGCCTGTTCGCGGCCGCTCTTCGCATCGATGCCGGGAAGGGCGAACGCCTCGCCCAGGTCCGAGGTGAGCATCAGCGCCATCGCGCCGGACGCCCGCTGTTCCGCGCAGCCGTACGGATACTCGACCAGATACTCCGCGCCGGCCGAGAGGCCAACCATGGCCGTCGATGCGAGCTCGAGGTGCAATCCGCCGACCGACGGGACCACGTCCGCCGGAACTTCGAGCTGTTCGGTGGCCGTCGGTTTCGCTTCGCCGTACGCGGCGGAGGTCTCTTCCGGCGAAAGCAGGCGCACCGGGATCTCGTCCTGGAAGGCGTCCGTTTCGCGGTTCAGCGAGACGCTCATCTGCACGCGCGCCACCCCGACCGCCCTGGCCACCGCCTCGAAGCGCGCCTCCACCGATCCGCCCGCGGGGACCTGCACCGTGGCACGCGGCTCGCCCGTGACCTCCAGGATCGAGGGATCGAGCGAGCGGATCGTCACCGTCGCCGCGCCGCCCTCTTTCAACTGCGAATGCACCACGGCGCCGAAACGCGCCTTGTCGCCGAGCGCCAGAAAACGGGGAAACGTCTGCGTCAACAGGACCGGCTTGTTGATGCGGATCTCGTTCTGCGCCCAGCCGAACCGCGAATCCCTGTCGCCCGCCACCGCCATGATTCGATACGTGGTCAGCGATTCCGGCAGCGTGACCACGGTGTGCGCGTGCCCACGCCGGTCGGTGACGATCGAGCCGACCCAGAACGCCAGCACGCGGAAGTCCTTCCGCAGCATCCCCGGCCCGAGGTCCTTTCCGCCGCCGCCGCCCTGCGTCTCGCCTTTCGGCGTCAGCACCCTGCGGCTGACGATCTTCTGGCGGGAGTCGTCGTTGACTACCTGCAGCGCCTTGTTGAGGTAAATCGACCGCAGCACGTCGGGCGTCCGGTAATCGGTCAGCGACAGCACTCCGTAATCGACCGCCCACAGCGTGACCTCGGAGCGGACCGCGTGTCCGCTGGCGTCGTGCACGGAGACGTCGACGCGGGCCTTCGTCGCCGGGCGGTACTCCTCGCGGTTGGCTTTGACGTCCACCGCCAGCCGCTTCGACGCGTCCTGCACCTGCAACTCGACGTAGCCGAGGCGGAACGACGGCTTGCCGGGATCGCTTTCGTCCTCGATCCCCTCCTTCGTCCTCCCCTTGAGCAGCAGCACCGAGACGTAGATGTTGGGGATGTCGCGCTCCGTGATGGGCACGGTGACCGTCTGCTGTGTCGACGTGAGTTCGAACGGCGTCCAACTCCGCACGCCCTCACGCTCGGTGGTGAGCAGCGCCGTGGCGTGCTCCCACGGCGACTTGATCATGATCCGCGCTGTCTCGCCGGGCTTCCAGGTCTCCTTCTCCGGCACGAGCTCGATGCGGTTGTTGTCCTCGCGCGCCCACGCCGTGTATCCGGCGCCGACGGCGTAGAACCACGCGCGCGTGACCGCCGACCGCCCCTGCGCGTCCGAAGCGCGCGCGATCAGAACGTACTCTCCTCCGTCCTTCAGCGGGATGTGGAGCGCCGCCGGCTGTGCCTGCGTGTTGATGGTCCACGTTCCGGACGGGATCTCCTTGCGCGTCGTTTCCCAGTTGTAGAAGCCGTTCCCGGCGGCTTGCCGCACGCTGTTCCACTGGATGCGATGGAGATCGAGCGTGACCCGCACGCCGGGCGTCGCCGTCCCGTCGAGCGCCGCGGCAATGATCGCCGTGTCGATCCCCGCCGCGGCGTCGGCGAAGTACGGCGGCGTCTTGATCCCGATGTACCAGGGCGCCGGATCGACGCGGAACGAGGCGCGGTTGGCGATGTGCTGGCGCGAGACGTCGGTGACGTCCGCTTCGAGCTGATACTCGAACGGCCAGCCGGCCTTGAGCACGGTATCCAGCGAGAGCTTCACCGTGCCGTCCGCGCCGAGCGTCTCCTCTTTCCCGGCGATGGTGATCTTCTGGTACTGCTCCTCCGGATCGCTTCCGAGAAAGCTGAACGAATCGGAAAAATGCTCGTACACCGGCGCGGGAAGATCGTAGAGCGGCGTGCGCGTGTACGTCCATTTCACGGGAAGCGAGGCCATCGGCGCGCCGAAGAGGTAGCGCGCGGTGACGGTGCCATCGAGCTTCGTGCCGGCGATGGTCGTCGGAGCAGTCAGGCCGACGTCGACTCGGAACTCGGGGCGGCGATAGGCGGCCACCAGAAACGTGCCGTCGATCGAATTCCGCTGCCCTTTGATCGTTCCGACGAGGCGGTAGTTGCCCAGCACGCCGCCGGCCGGGACGGTCATCGTCCATTCGGCGCTGCTCCACTCCCCGAGCTGCACGGTCCGCTTGTCGATCTCCTTGTCATGGCTGTCGAGCACCGAGATCTCGAGCGGAGTCCCGGACGCGAGGAGCTGCATCCCCGCAGGGGTGTCGCTGCGCAGCATCGCTTTGAGGTGCACTTCTTCGCCGAGCTTGTAGACTCCGCGGTCGCTGAAGATCGTGCCGCGGAGCAGCGGATTGGCCTCGCGGAGCGAGAAGCCGAGGTCGAAGTCCCACGGCGCGATCCCGTCGTTCCAGTTGCTCGAGGCGTACGCCATGTCGCCGTCTTTTTCCGCGGTGACGATGAAGCGCAGTTGATTGAGGATGGTCCAGTCGTCCTCGTACTCGTCGTTCGGCGGCTTCTTCTCCTTCGTGCGGTCGACGCGCAGATCGGTGTTCGGGGCGACCGCGATTCCGTGCTCGTCGGTGGTGCCGGTCCAGAAGACCTTGTTGTCGGTGGTGCGAATCGAGACCTTCGCGCCGGCGACCGGCCGGGCGTCGTCGAGGCGCGTGACGAGGACGAGCGTGTTCTGCGGGCTGTCCTTCACGGAGATGCCGAGGTTCGTGACCTGGACCAGCGTCGCCTCGGCCGGCGGCGTCGCTGTTTCGCCGTCGATGATCTTCGCGCGCGGGATGGGGGAGCCGGGCGCCATCGCGGCCCAGACGAAGCCGAGGCCGTTCGCACCGAGGACCGGCGCCAGGTCGAGTCCGTACGACTGGATCTTGTCGGGGACCGGCGCGAGCCTGCGCTGCACCGGCTTCGTGCCCGGAGGGGCATTGTGAAACGCGCCCGGCTCGAGCTTCACGAGATCGGGCATCAACTGATCGATCGACACCGGAGCGGTCCACTGCGTGACGTTCTCCAGATTGCGCGCGTGGAACGGCAGCAGCGGGCCGCCGCTGGATTCCCACACGCCGTTGCCGTCGCCGAAGCTGAGGAAGGCCGGCTTGTGCCACTCGTCGACGTCGACGGTCCACGCATAGCCGAGCGTCTGTCCGTCTTCCGCTTGCAGAGTCGGATCGACCCGGATGCGGAGCGTGTGCGCCGGAGGAACGGAATATCCGAGCTCGTCGAGCCCGATCACGCGCGTGACGCTGCGCCATTCGGGCGCCGCCGTCTTCTCGCGCTGCAGGGGCGTCGGATGCGCGGGATCGGTGACGTCGGTGACGTGAACGGCATCGCGCAGTCGCTCCCACGCGATGTCGTCGCGAAACCGGATCGGGTCGTAGTTCTCGGGATTACACCCAACCGTGCAGCCGATGCCATCGACGAAGAACGTCGGCGCGAGCTGGATCGTGAACGCCTGCTCCTTTCCCGTGGCGATGGCAAAGTCTTTCGCCAGCCGGTCATCGAGCTGCACCTGCAGCCATGTGTCCGGCAGCACTCCCGGTTTCGTCTCCACGACCACGCGCGCCGGCGAAAACGGGAAGCGCTTCCGATCCCACTGCGCCGGGAACGTGTAGGCGACGGGCGCACCGTCGGACGACGCCGCGGCGCGCGCCGCCGCGATTTTCGCCGCGTACGCCGGATCGCTCTGCGGCGGCGTCGGCACGGTGAACTCGTGGGCCTTCGTCCGGAGCTGCAGGTGCGGGCCGATGGTTTCGGCGTCGACCGGCTGGTTGAACACCAGGCCGATCACCACCGGCGCGTCGAAGCGCCCGCCTTTGCGATACCAGCCCGTCTGCAACAGCCGGATCGTCGGCGTGGTGAACGAAAACGTATCGGCGCGGCCGAGGGTATCGCCGTTGAGGGCGGTCGCCGTGGCGTCGATGGTCACGTCGAACTTCGTGGCGAACGGAAGGGGCGCCTTCGGATCGGGCGTGAAGATCAGCGTCGTCGTCCCCGACCAGCGGAAGCTGCCGCGGACCGGCGGCGCGATGTGGAAGAACGGCGCTGTGACCACCTTCGGGATCTTCCCCACCGCCACCATCGGCTCGGAAAAGACCACCCGCACCTCGTTGGCCTCGGCCATTTTCGCGATCTCCCCGACCGGACCGGCGCGGAGCACCGTCAATTTCGCGGAAAGAGGTGAGGCTGCGACCAGAGCGAGAGCGAACAGCGCATGTTTCATCGTTGCGTCCTCGTTTCCTGAACTTCGGGTTTCCGTGTGGCGAACAGGCGACGCGTTCGTGGAAGAGTCGAGGAAAAATCGTGGCGAAAAAAGGCGCCCTTCATTCCGCCGGAGCGGGCCTCCCCAGCAGGAATCCCTGAACTTCCTCGCATCCCGCCTCGCGCAGAAACGCCAGCTCGGCCGGCGTCTCCACTCCCTCGGCCACCACCCGCAGCTTCAGTCCCCGGGCAATGGCCACGGTCGCGGAGACGATCGCCCGGTCGGCGGCACTCCAGTCGATGGCGTGCACGAACTCCTGATCGATCTTGATGCAATGAATCGGAAAACGGCGCAGGTAACTCAGCGACGAATGCCCGGTGCCGAAATCGTCGAGGGCGATCTGAACCCCCATCTGGGTCAGCTTCGCCAGCATGGCAATCGTCCGTTCGGAGTTGTGCATGGCCGTGCTCTCGGTGATCTCCACCTGCAGCAGCGAGGGCTGGAGCCCCGATTCCTGGAGCGCCGCCTCGATCAGCCGCGGCAGATCGGCATGCTGAAACTGCCGCGGCGACAGGTTCACGGACATCCGCAGGCCGGGGATCTGCCCCTGCCACCGCGAGGCCTGCCGGCAGGCTTCGCGGAGGACCCACTCTCCGATGGGCACGATGAGGCGCGTCTCCTCGGCGATGGGGATGAAGTCCACCGGCTCGACCGGCTCGGCATCGGGACGGTTCCAGCGGAGCAAAGCCTCCATTCCGACCACCGAATCGTCCGAGAGCTGAATGACCGGCTGGTAGTGCAGCGCCAGCTCGCCCCGTTCGAGCGCGCGCCGCAGGCTGTTCTCCATCGACAGCCGCGCGGCGGCGTGACTGTTCATCGACGGCGTGAAGAGGTGGTAGAGGTTGCGGCCGGAATCCTTGGCACGGTACATCGCCTGATCGGCGTTCTTGAGCAGGGCATCCGGCGTATCGCCGTCGCTCGGGAACACGGCCACACCGACGCTCGCGGTGATGAACAGCTCGTTGTCGTCGACGCGCATCGGCTGGGCGATGAGATCGAGAATCTTCTGCGCGATCTTCGCGGCGTCGTTGGTCGACTTCAGATTCTCCAGCAGCAGAGTGAACTCGTCGCCTCCCATGCGGGCGATCGAGTCGTCCTGCCGGAGCGCGGCCTTGAGGCGGATGGCGATCACCTTCAGGATCTCGTCGCCGAGGCTGTGCCCCAGGGTGTCGTTGACGTCCTTGAAGCGGTCCAGATCGAGGAAGACGACGGCCACGTGGCTCTGCAGCCGCCGCGCGTGCGCCAGGGCCATGGTCAGCCGGTCGCGGAACAGGCGCCGGTTCGGCAGGGCGGTCAGGGCGTCGTGATATGCCAGATGCTCGACCTGCTCCTCGACCAGCTTCCGCTCGGTGACGTCGCGCGTGACGCTGACGAATTCATCGACCTCGCCGGTCGCCGGACTGCGGACCGAACGGCTCGTCGTTTCGAACCACGTCGAGGATCCGTCCTTGCCCAGCATGCGGTACGTGGAGACCGTCGGCGTGTCCTCGTTGATGGTGAACGACAGGTGCCGCACCTTCTCCCGGTCGTCCGGATGGATCAGCTCGTAGAGGGAATGGCCGACGAGCTCCGATGGATCGTATCCAAGGAGTCGCCGGCAGGCGTCCGAAGCGTAGAGGATGACCCCGGAGGTCGTGGTGCGCGAGATGATGTCGGTCGAGTTCTCGGCCATCAGAC
>DATFUW010000082.1:0-5419 GCA_035260605.1 Thermoanaerobaculia bacterium
GATCAGCGTGACGATCGACCCGCGCAGCGAGAGGATCCCAATGATCCCCTCCCCAGCGTTCGGCACGCGCGTCGGAGCCCGCGAAGCGATGATCTGAGCGATCGGCGCGATGTCGACGGCATAGCGCTCGCGTCCCAGCAGAAATGTCAGCAGCTCGACCTCCTCCTCCGTCTTCGTTTCCGGAAGATGCGGCTCGAAGCGGCGCGTCCCGGCCTGCACCAGGAATCGTTCCAGCTTGCTCTGGGGGCTGGGCGGAGGCTCGGCGGCCGGCACCGGTTGGATCGGAGCGGGGGGCGGTTCCGCCTTCTTCCGAGCCTTCTTCCGGATCTTGGCCAGATCGACCATGCGCGGTGCCAGTCTATCCTGCGGATTCCCGCGCGGCTGGGATCAAGTCCCCGGCGCCGCCATCCGGTGTTCGCGCGCGGCGGACACGACGCGCGGAGGCTCGATCACCGCGGCGTCGTCGCCGAAGGCATCGAGCAGCGCCGTGGTGGCGAGCGTGTTGATCAGCCGCGGAACCCCGCCGCTGACGGCGTGCATCTCTTCCATCGCTTCACGGCTGAAAGGATTCCGCTCCGCGCCGGCCACCCGGATGCGGTGCTCGACATACGCGATCGTTTCCTCGAGCGACAGCGCGCCGAGGCGATAGCGCATTCCGATCCGCTGCCGCAGCGGCGCATAGGCGGCACGGTCGAGCCGCGTCTCGAGTTCAGGCTGTCCGATCAGCAGCACCGACAGAAGGTTCTGGTCATCGAGCTGAAAGTTCGTCAGCAGGCGGATCTCGTCGAACGTGGCCTTCGACGGGACGAGCTGCGCCTCATCGAGGATCAGCACCGGCTCGCGCCGCTCCTCGTACAGCGCGACGAGCCGCGCCTGGATCTGCTCGACGAGATCGGTGCGGAACCGCGAAGGGGTCAGCCCGAGCGTCTGGACGATCGAGCGCAGAAGCTGATTCGGCGTGAGGCGCGGGTTGATCAGCAGGATGACCGGACGCGCCTCGCCGATGCGGTCGATCAGCGCGCGGGAGAGCGTCGTCTTGCCGCATCCCACGTCGCCGACCAGCACGGCGAGCTCCTTCTCCTCCACTGCATATTCGAGCCGCGCGAGCGCTTCCGCGTGCTGCGGACTCTCGTACAGAAAACCCGGATCGGGCGTCTTGCCGAACGGCTTCGTACGGAATCCGAAGAACGCTTCGAACATGGGAGGGATCAGGTCTGACGCCATGATACATGCCGCCGCTTCCGACCGGCGGAGCCGGAACCGGCGGCGGCGCAACGATGGCGAAGACGCTACCCTCGGGTCATTCGACCATCTTGCGGAGCTTCTCCACCAGCTCCGGCCCCTCGAAGGGCTTGGCCAGGTATTCCTCGGCTCCGAGCGCGGCGGCGCGCTGCCGGTCCTCGCTGCTCGACTCGGTGGAGATCACCATGATCGGGATTCGTTTGTAGATGGGGTGGTTCTTGAGGAAGCTCACCAGCTCCAGCCCGTTGATGTCGGGCATATTGATGTCCGTGAGAATGGCGTCGAAGTTGTGGTGCGGGAGGGTCTTGAGGGCCTCGAACCCGTTCGCCGCCTCGACGATCTCCACTCCTTCCTCGCCGCTCTCGATCACGTTGGCCAGCCAGGAGCGCATGGAGGAGGAATCTTCGACGAGGAGGACCTTCACGCCGGGCGCTCCTTCTGCGCCAGCGCGTTGTGCAACGACCAGGCTGCCTGCGACAGAAAGATTTCCAGACCACTCACCATGTCGATCGGAGCGCGGTGTTCGCCATTGTCCGCGTACAGAATACCAATCGGCTGCCCGTCGTGCATGATGGGAACCGCGAGGACTTCGGTCGGCGTCTGACCGCCGAGCCGTTCGATGAGATCGGCGTTGGCCTCGGTGCGCCGCAGTTTTCCCCGGTGCAGGGTTCCCGACT
Organism: Thermoanaerobaculia bacterium; assembly: GCA_035260605.1. Classification (GTDB taxonomy): domain Bacteria; phylum Acidobacteriota; class Thermoanaerobaculia; order Gp7-AA8; family Gp7-AA8; genus Gp7-AA10. The sequence continues at coordinate 1,920 of DATFUW010000082.1, forward strand.
CGGCGACCTCGCGCAGGATCGATGGGGCGTCGCGAGGCACCCGCAGCTTGCGCGCCCGCTCGACCATCGGCTCGTCCTCGCCGGTGGCCCCGAAGCCGCCCACGCCGGCGAAGTAGTCGCCACTGATCACGAAGAGCACGCCGCGATCGACGTACTCGGCCGAGAAGCGCAGGATGATCGACGAGACCTCGTCGATGTCGTTCGGGTGCGACAGCTCGCTGATCAACTGCTTGAGGAGTTGGAAGCTCCGCTCGACCTGCTCGCGCTCGCCCTGTTCGTAGAAACGGCGGCCCGCGTCGGGGCCAAGGACGCCGCTGATCTCTTCCCACTGGGCGAAGGCGGAAGCAGCGAACAGGAGCAGCTCGTCGGCGAACAGGCGGAGCTCCTCGTCGACTCGGGAAGGGCGCATCCGTTCGGTGGCAGGGCGGGTGAGGTAGAGGTCGGCCCCCGTCTCGAGCAGCTCGTGGCGCCGGCGGAGGTCGACCCGTTCGTCGACCATGGCCACCGGCAGCCGCGCGTTGCGGCGTTTGATGAACAGCAGCAGCCCTTCCGCGGCATCGGTGACGTCGAGGATGGAGACGAAGAAGGCGTTCGCGCGGATGAAGCCCGCGACCGCCTCGCGCGCCTCGTCGAGCGATCCGAACTGCGCGACTTTCATCCGTCCGCCGAAGGCGCGGCGGGCGGCGACCCGCACGAGCGGATCGCGTTCGAACAGCACGACGTTGCGCGTGCTCGCCTCGGGCGATTCGATCTCCGTCAGTCCGCCCGCCACGCGGAACTGCGCCGCGGTCGGCGAGCGGCGCAGCAGGTCCATCCCCCGGCGCATCGATTCCTCGAGGTCCTGCAGCGGCTTCAACCGCTCTCCGGCGACCGTCAGAATCTTCTGCGGCGAGAACCCTCCCTCTTCGAGCAGCAACGACGGGTCGTAGCCGACTTCGTCCTCGGGCAGCTCGTCCGCCAGGAGGAAGTTGAACTCCCCTCCCCGGCTCTGCAGCAGCGGGGCGATGATGGAGAGGATATGTTCGCGCAGCGCCTCTTCGTGCAGCGGACTGGGAACCTTCGTCACGCCGGGAGCGGTGGCGTTGACCACCAGTCCGTTGCGGAAAAGGATGGCGTGCCGCGTCCCGTCTTGCAGCACCTCGAGCACCCCCGTACGACGGCTGAGATGGACGATCTGGATGATGTCGGCGAGCGAGAGGTCTTCGAGCCGCCCCAGAAGGCTCACGAGGCGAGATTGTATCGTTTCAGGATGCCATCCAGGATGCCGTTGATGAACTGCGATGACTTCTGGGTGCCGAACTTCTTGGCGATCTCGATGGCCTCGTCGATGATCACCAGCTTCGGCGTGTCGGGCTCGTGCAGGAACTCGTAAATCGACATGCGGATGATGTTGCGGTCGACGGCGGCCATTCGCTCGATCCGCCAGTTCTCCGCCTGTTGGGTGATCATGCCGTCGATGTCCGCGAGGTGCTCGAGCGTCCCCTTGAAGACGCGCATGGCGAACTCGCGCGTGTTGGCCTTCGATTTCTGCAGGTCCTCGAACGTGGAGATGATCAAGTCCGGCGGATTTCCGGAGAGGTCGTACTGGAAGAGCATCTGCAGCGCGAGCTCGCGTGCTTTTCGGCGGGCGCCCATGATTACGGTCCGCCACTGCGAAGCACACGCCAGAGATTCGCCATCTCGATGGCGGCCAGCGCAGCCTCCCACCCCTTGTTCCCCGGGCCGGGAGACGAACGGTCGATCGCCTGCTGCAGCGTCTCGCACGTAATCACGCCGAAGGCCACGGGGACCGTTCCTTCGCCGCAGAGGCGCGCCAGCTCGCTGATCACGCCGTGGGCGATGAACTCGAAATGCGGCGTGTCGCCGCGCAGGATGCAGCCGAGGGCGATGACGGCGTCGGCGTCGCGGACGCGCCTGGCCATCGCCGGAATCTCGAAGGCCCCCGGAACGCGGTAGAGGGAGATCGATTCGTCCGCGGCACCGTGCCGGATCAGGCACTCCACCGCTCCCTGCAGCAGCCCCTCGACGATCTCTTCGTTGAAGCGGCTGGCCACGATGGCAAAGCGCAGCCGCGCGGCATCACGATCGCCTTCAAAAGAACGGGGCATGCGGGCGGGGATTATATTGCGCGGCCGCGTCGTGCGTCGCCGATCAGTTGTCGGCCGGCGGCGAAGGGGACGACAACCGGGAGCCGACGACCGACAATGCGCGCGGAGGACGCACCGGCTGGTCGTGGTCCGCAAAGAAACTCACGAGCCCGTGGAACATCGCCTCGGCGAGTTGCTGGCGATACTCGCGGGTGCGCATCAGTTGGCGGTCGCTGCGGTTGCCGAGGTTGCAGACCTCGATCAGTAGGCGCGTGGGCACGAGGTTGTAGCGGATGATCGCCGGCACCCACTGCCGTCCTTCCCGCACGACGTTGTCGCGCACCGGATCGAACGGATGCACCATCAGGTGCCCGCCGGCGAACGCGTCCATGATCGAGTCAGCAAGATCGCGCGACAGCCCCTCGGCGGCCAGCGACTCCTCCTCCGAATGCCGCACCACCGGGTGCTCGCGCACCTCCGCCCGCGCCAGGTACACCGGATCGCTCTTCTCGAACGATCCGGTGACGAACCGCTCCGCCGGAATGTAGGCCATCGCGCCGCGCAGCGACGGGTGCAGTGAGTCGGCGTGGATGGAGAGGAAGACGACCTTCTCACGCGGGACGTGATGGCGCAGCGCGTGGCGGAAGATCGCGTTCGCCAGGTACCAGCGCAGATGCACGCCGACCACCGGATCGTCGAGATCGTACGACGGCGAGGTGAGCACGACCTGGTCGCTGGGCTCTTCGAGCACGTCCGAATCCGCGATCCGGTAGCCCTCGCTCTTCGACCGCGTGGTCGTCGACACGGACGCCGCGGAGTGCTTCTCCAGGATCTTCTTCAGCCGGCACATCACATCGTAGACGTAGACCGACTCCCACATCCCGTCGTGCGTCGTCCCGGCGTCGCGCCCGCCGTGCCCGGCATCGAGGATCACGTGCACCCCGGCCAGACCGCTGGCCCGCGTCCTCCGCGCCGCCTTCGCGCTCTCGCGGCGCGCGATCTCGCTGGCCACGCGCGACGGATCGTCGGGCGGCAGGTACTCCGGCAGCAGCAGCGACATCGGGATCTTCACCGCGTAGCCCACCGGGATCTTCGACACGTCGCCGATCCCGTTGAACTGCACGATTTCGTCGATCGCCTGCCGCACGTCCTCGGCGTACACGCGGCCGGTGAATCGGATGGCCACCGACGAATAGAGCGCCTCCCCCTTCTGCAGCCGGTACACCGCGTACGGTTCGGAAGCGCGCCGATCGTAGGTCAGCGACGGCACCCCGGTGGCGACAGTTTCCACTGCCAGATCCGAAGCAGACGCATCCGCTGGCGCATGCTCAATCGGATCGTCTTCCGGTTTCCGAACCTTCGCAGCTTTCGGCGCATTCACTTCCTCCCTCCCACCGCCGAATGCGGCGGTGA
>DATFUW010000083.1:0-2635 GCA_035260605.1 Thermoanaerobaculia bacterium
CGGAAGCTCGGAACACCGGGCCAGAAGGAACTGGCGATGGGTGCGATCGCCTCGGGCGGGATCCGCGTGCTGAACGACGACGTCGTTCGGACGCTGCGGATCGCTCCCAAGGAGATCGATGAGGCCACCCGGCACGAAGAGGCGGAGCTGCGGCGGCGCGAGAAGCTCTTCCGCGGCGAGCGGCCGCCGCTGGCTCTGTCCGGCCGCACGCTCCTCCTCGTAGACGACGGCATGGCCACCGGCTCAACGATGCTCGCGGCGATCCAGTGCGCGCGTGCTGCAAAACCGGCGCGCATCGTCCTGGCGGTCCCGGTCGCTCCCGCTTCCGCGCTCGAGCGCCTGCGCGGCGAGGTGAATCAAGTGGTCTGCCTCTCCCAGCCGGAGTTCTTCAGAGCCGTCGGCGAGTGGTACGACGAGTTCGCGCAGGTCGAAGACGAGGAAGTCGTCGCGCTGCTGCAGAAGGCTGCCCAGCGGGCGGCCGCGCTCGCGTAGGAGAGGTCGTGGGCGGCACATTTCGCGAGATCATGGCCTTGACCGGACTCGTGCTCGATGCCGGCGGAGTGGTGATCGTCGTGGCCGGCGCGATCGCGGCCATAGTGCACGTCCTGTGGCGGCGCGGGCTGCCGTTCCGCGATCGCTATCGGGTGCTGCGGGAGGACGTGGGGCGCGCCATCCTGCTCGGTCTCGAGTTTCTGATCGCCGGAGACATCATCCGCAGCGTCGTCGTCGATCCGACGCTGATCAACGTACTCGTCCTCGGGCTGATCGTCCTCATCCGGACGTTCCTCAGCATGACGCTGCAGCTCGAGGTCGAGGGGCGGTGGCCGTGGCAGCGCCGCCCCGCCGCGCATCGCGGCGGGTAATGGCGTTTCTCAGCGCCAGACCACGCCTTTTCCGGCGGGGCGTTTCCGCGCGCCGCGTTTGCGGAGCGTGTAGCGTTCCGGGGCGGGTGCGGGCCGCGTCCCTTTCGAGAGGGCGCGGAGCAAGTCCGTCGTGGTGACGATCCCCGCAAGCCGATCGCCGTCCAACACAGGGAGGCAGCCGATCGTCCGCCCTTCCAGTTTCCCGGCGGCCTGACCGAGTGTGGCCCGCGGAGAAATCGTGGCCACGCTGCGGGTCATGGCGTCGGAGACGCAAAGGTCGTTCCGGCGGCCGGCGAGATCGCGGTCGGAAAGGATGCCGATCACGCGCTTCTGCTCGAGGACGACGAGATGGTGAATGTCGTTCCGACGGAGCATTTCGCGCGCCTCTTCGATCGGGGCGTCGGGGGAGATGCTGAAGACGTCGCTGGTCATCACATCCTGAATGCGCATCGATCCTCCTCCAGTCACGGCGCGACGAGATCTTCCTCGTTGAGCGGATTGATCAGTCCCAGCGTGCAGCGGTCCCCGTGCACGCTCTCGATGATCAGCGAGGCCTGGCTGCGATCGTCCGTCTCCGAGCTCACGATACTGTGAGGACCGTGAATGATGTGTGCGAAGTGTTCCTCCGCCTCGTATCCGAACGTCAGGACGAACGTGTCGCCGCTGTCGTGTTTCTCGATCGTTGCTCCGCGGAACGGACTCTCGTCCACCTCGATCTTCGGCGGTTCGTTGGGTTCACTGATCTCCAGCGACGCGACCCACCCCTCGTGGGAGCGGCTGAAGCGGTCGGCGAAGGACGTCCATTCCGTGGCGTTCACGACATGGCTCTTCATGACCATCAATCTACGTCCGATCCCGAGCAAAGGAATGGTCTGCGGTCACACGGCCGTAGTGACGACCGCCAGACGTCAAATGGCGCATTCCGCCGGGTCACAGGTCGAGCCCTGGTCGTAACGTCCGGGATTCTCGCCGGCGCCGAGCTGGATGACCTGGCACGACCGGCTTCCGAAGCGGAAGAAGGTGATGCCTTTCAGTCCGAGCTCGGGCCAGTCGATCCGGGGCGTTCCGTTCTGCGCGATGACGAGCTTGGCCACATCGATCGATCCGAGATTGCAGGCTTCGTACGGCAGCAGCGGCACTTCCCCGCAGGGGTTCGTGGCCTCGATGCGGCCGAGTGACGGAGTGGGATTCGCGCGGTTGATGGCGTCGTGGAACAGGAGACCGGGATCGCCGACGGACCACGTGGCCTCGACGATGGCGTCGAAGACCTCGCGTGCGCGGATCGATGCGCTGCACGCGCCGGTGCGCGGGTTGACGAGCGGGACCCGAAGGCCGGCGCGGGCCGCGCGCAGAAAATCGTCGGTGACCGAGACCGAGAGATTGAAGTTGTGCAGCGAGGTGCCGTCCCGTTTGGTCCGGATGAACTCGAGGATGTCGGGGTGATCGGCACGCAGCACGCCCATGTTGGCGCCGCGCCGTTTTCCTCCCTGTTTGATGTGCTCGGCCGGACGCTTCGCCGCCGGTCGAGGAGACGACGTCGCCGCGCGGACGGAGCTCGCTGAACGAAAACCCCGTCCCGCCGCCGCTCTGCTGAATCAGCGCCATGCGCCTTATGGCGTCGAAGATCTCCTCCATCGAGTCGTGGACCGGGAGGACGAAGCAGGCGCTGAGCTGCCCGAGCGGCGTTCCGGCATTCATCAGCGTCGGACTGTTCGGCAGGAGAGCCGGCTCTCAGCCGGCCATGTAGAGCCGGCTCTCAGCCGGCCATGTAG
>DATFUW010000084.1:0-5696 GCA_035260605.1 Thermoanaerobaculia bacterium
CCGCGCGGCGAAGATCCTCATCGAGGAAGGGCTCGCGCACCCGATCCTGCTCGTCAAGCAGGAGATCGCCGAGCCGCTGCTAAAGAAGCACAGCGTCGACCCATCGAAGATCACCATCATCGACGTCACCAAGTCGCCCGACTTCGACCGTTACGCGCAGCGCTTCCATCAGCTCCGGCGGCGCCGCGGCATCACGATGATCGATGCCAGACGCATTCTGAACAGCCGCAACTACTTCGCCATGATGATGGTCGAGCAGGGCGACGCCGACGGCGTCATCGCCGGCCTCCATGCCTACTATCCGGCCACCGTCCGTCCCGCGCTGCAGATCATCAAGACCCGTCCGGGGGTGAAGAACGTCTCCGGCGCATATCTGCTGATGTTCAAGAACCAGATGTTCGTCCTCGCGGACACCACGGTGAACATCGAGCCGAGCGCCGAGGAGCTCGCGGAGATCGCGGTGGTCACCGCGGAGACCGCGCGGCGGTTCGATCTCGAGCCGCGGGTGGCGATGATCTCCTTCTCGAACTTCGGATCGACGGAGCATCCCGAATCGGAGAAGGTGCGGGAGGCCGTGCGGCTCATCCACGAGCGCCAGCCCGATCTGATCGTCGACGGCGAGATGCAGGCCGACACCGCCGTGGTTCCCTACATCGCGGAGCAGGACTATCCCTGGAGCGCTCTGCAGGGGAATGCGAATGTCCTCATCTTCCCGAACCTCGACGCCGCGAACGCCGCCTACAAACTGCTCTGGCGGCTCGGTGGCGCGGAGGTGATCGGCCCGATCCTGCAGGGACTGGCCAAGCCGGTTCACGTGCTGCAGCGCGGTGTCGACGTCAACGACATCGTCAACATGGCCGCCATCGCCGTCATCGACGCGCAGGTCGTCGAGCGCCCCCTGTTGCGGAAAATCAAATAGGAAGGGCTGCGGATCCCTACTGCGACCGCTGCTCGGGCACCAGGCAGCTCTTCACCAGCGAATTGAGCACGGTGATGTCGAACGGCTTGGGCAGGAAGGCGCAGATGCCGTCCATCGCCGTGGCCAGCTCCGGCCCCCGGTTGGCGCTGACGACGATCACCGGAATGGTGTAAAGATCGGGATCGGACGCGCGCTCCTTCAGCACGTCCCAACCGGAGACGATCGGCATCATCAGATCGAGCAGCACGACGGAGGGCCGTTCGCGCCGCATGATCTCCAGTGCCTCTCGTCCATTGGCGGCCTCGAAAAAGTCGTACCCTTCCCTCCGCAAGGAGGCGATCATCATCCGCCGGATGCTCGGATCGTCGTCGACGACGAGGACGCGCGGCCTCTCTTCTCCCGGTTCGTTCGTCACGATGGACCTAAAAACCTGAAACGCCATGCATTTTCAATGCCTTGCGGAAGATCGGATGTGCGTTGCGTGTTGCCGGCAACGATGAAAGTCGCCGTGGCCATGTCGGGCGGGGTCGACTCGTCGACCGCTGCATACCTGCTCAAGTCCGAAGGACACGAGGTAGTCGGTCTCTCGATGCAAATGGTCGATAACCTCGCTGCATCTGACTCGAAATACGGTGGTTGCTGCACGATCGACGACCTTGCCGATGCGCGGCGGGTGGCCTGGAAACTCGACATCCCGCACTTCACGCTCAATCTCGAAGAGAACTTCCACGAGAAGGTCGTCGCGCCATTCGTAAGGTCGTATCTCGCCGGAATGACCCCGAGCCCGTGCGTTCTCTGCAACACGCACGTGAAGTTCGACCTCTTTCATCGGAAGGCAAGAGCCATCGGAGCAGCAAAAATTGCCACTGGCCACTACGCAAGAATTACCGAAAATGGCACTCTTCACCAGCTCCGGAAGGCGCGCGATCTCGCCAAGGACCAATCCTATTTTCTATTCGAGCTGACGCAGGAGCAGCTTGGCGGCGCGCTATTCCCGCTCGGAGAACTGACGAAGCCGGAAGTGCGGGCCATCGCCGCGCGCGCCGGCCTGCCGGTGGCGTCGAAGCGCGAGTCGTACGAGATCTGCTTCGTCCCGCAGAAGGACGGCTATGCCTCGATCGTGGAGCGCGAAGCGGCGATCGATGCCGGTTCCCAGTCGGGCGAGATCATCGACGTCGCGGGGAACGTCGTCGGCCGCCACGACGGCTTCTACCACTTCACGATCGGGCAGCGGCGGGGTCTGCAGATCGGCGGCGGGCCGGATCGGACCTACGTCGTCGACGTCGATCCCCTTACGCGGCGGGTGACGATCGGCGGTGCGGCGGCGCTGGAGCGTTCGGAACTGATCGCCGAGCGCGTGCACTGGATCAGCGGCGAGCCGCCTGCCGGCCCGATCGAAATCGAGGCGCGCGTCCGCTCGCGGGCCGCGGACGTGGCAGCGAGGGTCACACCGATCGGTGACGGCCGCGCGCGCGTGGAGTTCGCGCAGAAGCTCCGCGCGGTCGCTCCCGGCCAGGCGGTCGTCTTCTACGACGGTGACGTTTGTCTCGGCGGCGGTTGGATTTCGCGTTCATAATCTGAGGCGCGGCGGCCGCGCCGCCGCTCGTGTGCTCGACCAACCGCAGGAACAACGATCGCGCAAGGTGGCGCTGCGCGTCTCCGGAAGCGCATTGCTGCTGGCCCTGGGCAAAGGTGCGGTCGGCCTGGCCACCGGTTCGATCGCCGTGCTTTCGTCGGCGCTCGACTCGGCGGGCGACGTGCTGGCCTCGTTCGCCAACTTCGTCTTTCTGACCATCGCCGCCAAGCCGCCGGACGAAAACCATCACTTCGGCCATGGAAAGGCGGAGAACCTCGCCTCGATGCTGCAGGGCGTGATCCTCCTCGCCGGCGGCGCTTTTCTCGCGGTCCACGCTATCGAGCGCATCCGCCGGCCGCGTCCCATCGAGTCGTCCTACGCTGCCATCGGGACGATGGTCGCCTCCATCGTGGCCACCATCCTCATCACCACGTATCTCAGGCGCAACGCGCTCCGCGCGGAGAGCTCCGCGCTCGCGGCCGACTCGATCCACTACACCTCGGACATCATCTCCAACCTCGCGACCATCGGAGCACTCGTCCTGGTCCGCTGGACCGGCAATCCGGTGTACGACTCGCTCCTCGGCATTTCGGTCGCCTGCTGGATCGGCTGGAACTCTCTCTATGTCCTGTGGAACGCGGCGGGAGATCTGATGGATCCCGCCCTGCCGGAAGAGGAGATCGAAAAGATCATCGAAGCCATCGAGCATTCCGACCCGTCCGTGATCGGGTACCGCAATCTCCGCACGCGGCGCTCAGCCGGGATGCGCTTCATCGACGTCGAGCTGTGCATCGACCGCGGCATCTCCTTCGAAACCGCACACGAGTTGACGGAACGGGTGAAGGACCGCATCCGCGAGCAATTCCCGAAAGTCATCATCAACGCGCACGCCGAACCGGTCTGATCGGGTATCGTAGGGCATGCCCACATGGGGAGTCATCGCCTTTGCGGCCGGCTTTGTGGCAATCGCCGCCTTCATCTTCATCGCCTCGGGCCGAGAGAGAAGGCGCTGGCGGGCGCGCCCGGCAATCCTTCGCGCGCTGGCCACGCGACGGGGTTGCCAGTTCGTCGAGAACCCCGGCAAGCCGTCCGATCTCGTTCCCATCCGCCAGCTCGACCGTAAGGACAACCTCGAGCAGCTCGAGCTTCCGGCAGCCGTTCGCGGTCGGACGCTCGATGGCGAGTTCACGCTGTTCGACGTTTTCACCGAACGGAAGTCCGGAATCGGCACAAACGCCAGCGATCAGATGACCTACGAAACGTTCGTCACGCTCAGCTCGGGTGATCAGAAATGGCCGCACTTCGAATTCGCCGCGCTCTCGCACTCCGCTCCCGATTCGATGGAAGGGAAGCTGCTGGCCATGGCGGGCAACCTGGCGGACGGCCTGATGGAAGAGCGCGGTCTGCGGCACGTGCCGATCCCCGAACGCCCCGGATTTCAGTTGTTCATCGGTGACGGCGTGGATCCCGGGCGGCTTCGCGATGCGCTGGTCGGCCTGTTCGAGCAGAGGGGGAAGTGGTGGGTCGGAGCACTCGACGATGCGCTGACGCTGCAGAAGCGCGACGCGCGCTCGGTCAACCATGGGATGCTCATTCCCAAGGAGGATCTCGACCGCTTCATCGACGAGGCGGAGGAGATCGAGCGGTCGTTGAACCGCGCTATTCGACCGTGACGCTCTTGGCCAGGTTGCGCGGCTGATCGACGTCGGCGCCGCGCCGCAGGGCGATGTGGTAGGCCAGCAGTTGCGTGGGAACGACCGCCAGGATCGGCTGCAGCGGCTCGGTGGTCCAGGGGATCTCGATCACGTCGTCGGCGAACGTCCGCATCCCCTCGTCGCCTTCGTCGCAGATGACGATGAGCCGCCCGTCGCGGGCCTTCGCCTCCTGCAGGTTCGACACGATCTTGTCGTAGACCGGCGTGTGCGTGGCGATGGCCACCACAGGGAGGTTCTCGTCGATGAGGGCGATCGGGCCGTGTTTCATCTCCCCGGCGGGATAGCCCTCGGCGTGAATGTACGAGATCTCCTTCAGTTTGAGGGCCCCTTCGAGGGCGATCGGATAGTGCACACCGCGTCCGAGGAAGAGGAAATCCCGGGACTTGTAATACTTGTGCGCCAGCTCCTCGATCTGCTTCTCCTTCTTGAGGATGGTTTCGATTTTCTGAGGGATGACGCGCATCTCGTGCATGGCGTAGCGGATGTCGTCGCGGTTCTCGCCGCGGAGCTGGCGGATGTAGAGCGAGAGCAGATAGAACGCGGTGAGCTGCGTCGTGAAAGCCTTGGTCGAGGCCACGCCGATCTCCGGCCCGGCGTTCGTGTAGATGACGCCGTCGGCCATGCGGGTCGCCGCCGCGCCGATCACGTTGCAGATCGTGATCAGCTTCGCCCCTTTCTTTCTGGCCTCCTGCATTCCGGCGATGGTGTCGGCGGTCTCGCCGGACTGCGTTACCCCGATCACCAGCGTGTTGCGGTCGACGATCGGATTGCGGTAGCGGTACTCCGAGCCGTAGTCCACTTCGATCGGGATCCGCGCCGCGTCCTCGAGCAGAAATTTCCCGACCAGTCCCGCGTGCCACGAGGTTCCGCAGGCCACGACGTGCACGCGCTCGAACTGCTTCCATTGCTGGGGCGTGAACTGCAGGTCATTGAAGAAAATCTCGCCCGATTCCTCGAACATCCGGCCATTGAACGTGTCGCGGACGGCGCGCGGCTGCTCGTGGATCTCCTTCAGCATGTAGTGCCGGTAGCCTTCCTTCTCGGCCATGACGGCATCCCAGAGGATCTGCTTCGGCGCGCGCTCGACCGGACGGTCGTTCGCGTCGAACACCCGGACGCTCCGCTGATCGGCCACCGCGTACTCGCCGTCCTCGAGGTAGATGATGTTGCGCGTGTATGCCAGGAGCGGCGCCACGTCGGAGGCCACGATGTTCTCGTTCTCCCCCAGGCCGATCACCAGCGGAGGGCCGTGCTTCGCCGCGACGATCGTCCCCGGCTCCCTGCCGTCGATCATCACCAGCGCGTAGTGTCCTTCGAGCTCCTTGAGCGTCTGCTTGACCGCGTCGACGAACTTCGTCCCGTGCTTCAGCTTCTCCTCGATCAGATGCGCCACCACCTCGGTGTCCGTTTCGGTCTTGAACTCGTGCCCCTGCGACTGCAACTGCTGCTTGAGCGCCAGGAAGTTCTCGATGATGCCGTTGTGGAT
>DATFUW010000085.1:0-2411 GCA_035260605.1 Thermoanaerobaculia bacterium
CCAGGAGTACCTCTGGGTGAAAGGACAGATCCTCGCCGCGAGCACCGCGGCCATGGCCCAGAAGATGGGCAATGCCCTCTCCGCGCAGATGGACGCTTCGTACGCGCAGATGAAGAAGGCCTACGACAACGCCAAGGACGATCAGACGAAGGCCATGTACAAACAGATGCTCGACAACTACGGCCAGCAGAAGAAGGAGACGGCAGCCGACACGAAGAAGGACGAAGACCCGGCGCTGGCGTACAACCTCACCCTGCTGTCGAAATACGAGAACGCCCTCAACGCCCTCACCACCGAGCTCTCGAAGTACGAGGACAAGACAGGCGAGGCGAAGAAGTCGATGGACGACTGGCAGAAGAGCCTCGACAACGCGACGGCCGACGCAAAGAAGCAAGCGCAGTAGTGGCCACCGAAGACCATCGACCGGCAACGGGCCGCGGTGCGCAGACGCCGCGGCGCTTTCCGTACCGCCTGCGCTGTTCGGCGTGCGCCACGGAGTACGATCCGAACCAGTTGATCAACGTCTGCCGCGAATGCAGCGCGCCGCTGCTGGTGGAATACGACCTCGCGCCCGCGCCCGAGTTGCGCGACGAAGTCCGCCGGCGCGCGCCGAACATGTGGCGCTACGCCGAGGTCCTTCCCGCCGATGACGGGATCACGCTCGGCGAAGGGATCACTCCCCTGCTCCGATCCCGGCGCGAGGCACACGTCTGGTTCAAGGATGAGTCGAAGAACCCCACGCGATCGTTCAAATCGCGCGGCATGGCGGCGGCCGTCACCATGGCCGCCCGAAACGGCGCCCGCACGCTCGGGGCTCCAACCGCGGGAAACGCCGGCGCCGCCCTCTCAGCCTACGCCGCGCGGGCCGGCCTTCCCGCATTCGTGGCCATGCCGCAGGACACGCCGCGCTCGATCGTCGATGAATGCCGCAGCTACGGCGCGCAGGTCGAGCTCGTCGCCGGCCTAATCACCGACGCCGCCAAACGCGTGCAGCAGTTCCTCGCCGCGAACGGCGGATTCGATCTCTCCACGCTCAAGGAACCGTATCGCGTGGAAGGAAAGAAGATCATGGGCTACGAGCTCCTTGAAGACCTCGGAAGACTGCCCGACGCCATCCTCTACCCCACCGGCGGCGGAACGGGTCTGATCGGAATGTGGAAGGCGTTCGAGGAGATGGAGCGCCTCGGCTGGATCGGCCACGAACGGCCGCGGATGTACAGCGTGCAATCGAGCGGCTGCGCGCCGATCGTCCGCGCCTTCGAGCAGCACCTCGACAACGCGCCGGAGTGGGAAAACGCGCGCACCACGGCGTGGGGCCTGCGCGTCCCGAAGGCCATCGGCGACCGGCTCATGCTGCGTGCGCTGCGCGATTCCGGGGGCGCTGCCGTCGCCGTCGACGAAGCGGAGATCGAACCGGCGGCCGCGGAGCTCCGCACCGCCGAGGGAATCGACGCCGGCCCCGAAGGAGGCGCAGCACTGCTCGCCTTGCGGCGTCTAATCAGCTCCGGGGCCATTCGGAAGGATGAGACGGTGGTCGTCTTCAACACCGGCGGGAACAAGTACCACGTGTGATTGCAGTCACGACGCGAACATTTGCAGCCCCGTAGATTGATTCGCAGCGGATTTCCGTCCGCACCGGGAGAGAGATGAAGTTTCGCGCTGCCCTTACGGTCGCCGCCGTCATCGGTTTTTCTGTCCCTGCCGCATTTGCGGCCTGCCCCTCCCAGCCGCCCATCCTCGTCGCACCGTCCGACGGGGCGACCGGCATCTCCTCGCCCGTCGACTTCCGGTGGCGAGAAGTCTCGGGAGCGTCGTCGTACCGCGTCTGGGCGTCAATCGACGGCGGAACGCCGAACGTCATTGCGCTCACGAGCAACAACGACTACGACGTGAGTCTCCCCGGAGGATCGGTGGAGTGGTGGGTGGACGCACTCGGTGACGGCTGCACGACGCTGACTTCGAATCATTTCCGCTTCACGGCAGCCGGCGGAAGCACCTGCCCGTCCAACGCCATGCCTCCGGTGCTCACCGCGCCGGCCGATGGCGCCAGCGGCATCGCCTCCCCGGTGACGCTCACCTGGAACGCGGTCAACGGGGCCGACGAATATCGGATCCACGCGCAGTTGAACGGCCTCCCGTCCGTCGTAATCGGATCGACCGCGGCGACGCAGGTGACCCTGCCGTTTCCGCAGGCATCGATCACCTGGTTCGTCGAGGCCCTCTTCGACGGCTGTCCCTCGACGGTCTCCCGTTCTTCGAGCTTTACCGTGGCATCGGGATCGTCGTGCACCAACACCTCGCCGACGGCCATCGCGCCGGCGAACGGCGTGACGACCTCCTCGCCCGTGACGTTCCGGTGGTCGGCCGTGCCCGGCGCGGCCGGATACAAGCTCTACGTCGGAAGCAGCGAG
>DATFUW010000086.1:0-5732 GCA_035260605.1 Thermoanaerobaculia bacterium
CTCGACACCGATGCGGTTCTGAGGGCGGAGATCGAGTCGTGGGGCGGACAGCGGATCAGCGCCCCGCCGTCTGAAAGCGGCGACGACGTCCGGAAGCGCCTGCACGACGCGAAGCCGGCGGCGCTCTGCCTCTCCGGCGGCGGAATTCGCAGCGCGACCTTCGGGCTCGGCGTCCTGCAGGGACTGGCGCGCATCGGAGTCCTCGAACATTTCGACTACCTGTCGACCGTCTCCGGCGGCGGGTACATTGGATCGTGGCTGACGTCGTGGATGGCACGCCGCGCCGGATCGGACGCCGATCACGAGTTGGACGCCGGCGCATGGCGGAACGCCTCGAAGGAGGTTCTTGCCGACCTGGCGCGCGGCGACGAGCACCATCCTTCCGGTGGCCAGCCGGAAGCCGACGAGATCGCGCATCTTCGCAGCTACAGCAACTACCTGACTCCCCGGCTCGGACTGCTGTCCGCCGACACGTGGACGCTGGCGGCGACCTACCTGCGCAACGTCATCGTCAACTGGTTCGTGCTCGTCCCCTTCCTCCTGGCGGTGCTCGCCGTGCCGCGCCTGTGGGAGGCCACGCTCGCGCTCGGAAATCGAGCGCACGTCGTCCAGATGATGGCCCTGCTCGCCATCGCCGGACTGACCGGACTGGTTCTGGTCGTCTATCTGGCGGTGATCCGGCCTGTGCCGGGCGAAACACCCTCGCTGGACGATGGAAAGCGCCGCTACGGTGCGATGTTCGCGATCTTCGGCCCCGGCATGCTCGTCATCCAGGCACTGGCGATGTGTTTCGTCCGCGCCATCCCGGACCAGGGCAGCGGCGGCTCCGCCATGTGGTGGGCGGCGACGTGGGGATTCGCGCGGCGCCTGCCGTTCGGATCGACGATCGTGCCGATCATGCAAAGGCTTTTCCGCGACGCGGACAGCGCTCTCCTCGTGTCGTTGATGCTGTCGGTTGTTGTTCTCAACCTCGTGGGATGGGCGCTCTACACGGTGCGGCTGAAGCGGGCTGCGAAGGGCAGTTCCGTCTTCGCGCGCGCAACGCTCGAATGCTTCGCCGCCATCGTCGCCGGCGCGGCCGCCGGCTGGTTCCTGTGGCTGATCATCGTGCGCATCTTCGACGATCCCATGCGGAACCTCGCCCGCGTTCCGCTGCATGCCAGCGACCTGACGGTCGAATCGTTTCTCTGCTTCGCGCCCGCGCTCTATCTGCTCGCATTCTTCGTGCAGACCATGATGTTCGTCGGAATCTCCGGCAAGCTCAACGACGACGACGACCGCGAATGGTGGGCGCGGTGGGCCGCATGGCTCCTGATCGTGAGCATCGCCGGCATGGCCCTCGGAGCCGTGGCCACGTACGGACCGCTGCTGATCGCCATGCTTCCGCGGACCATCGCCGCGATCGGCGGCGTCACCGGTCTCGTCACCCTCGTGCTCGGGCGGAGTGGAGCATCGCCGGCCACGCGGACGCAGACGTCCGGGAAGAGCTGGCAGGCGATGGCCTCGAACGTGGCGCTCGCCGCCGCGGCCCCCGTCTTCGTCCTGGTCGTCTTCTCCGGCCTCTCGCTCGTCAACTCCTGGATTCTGCACGCCGCCCTGCAGATGCCGCCCGTGTCCGCGCTCCACCTTCCGGCGCGAACCCGATCGATGCTCGAGCCGCTGGCCATCATGCATTTCTCGGTGCTGCGCCAGACGCCGCTCGACCTCGTCGTGGGCTACACGAGCGCCCTGCTCTGCATCTCGCTCATCGCATCGCTGTTCGTGCAGGTCAACCGCTTCTCGATGCACGGTCTGTATCGGAACCGCCTGACCCGCGCGTACCTCGGCGCGTCGAACACGAATCGCCATCAAAATCCGTTCACCGGGTTCGACGAGGGCGACAACATCCCCATGACCTTCCTGCCCCGCCGCCCGTTTCACGTGGTGAACATGGCCCTCAATCTCGTCAGCAGCGAGAAACTCGCGTGGCAGGAGCGGAAGGCCGCCTCCTTCACCATTTCGCCGCTGCATTGCGGAAGCGACATCCTCGGCTATCGTCCATCCGCGCGCTATGCGCACACGCCCGATGGATTCGGGATCACGCTGGGAACGGCGATGGCCGTCTCCGGCGCCGCGGTCAGTCCGAACATGGGCTATCACACGTCGCCAGCGCTCTCGTTCCTGCTCACGCTCTTCAACGTCCGGCTGGGGTGGTGGCTCGGGAATCCGCGCAGGCCGCACTACGTCGCCAGCGGCCCCGATTCCTCGCTCGTCACCATCCTGGCGGAGGCGACCGGGCACACGAACGAGAACAGCCGATGGGTCTACCTCTCCGACGGCGGCCATTTCGACAACCTCGGCCTGTACGAGATGGTCCGGCGCCGCTGCCATACGATCGTCGTCAGCGACGCCGGGCGCGATCCGAAAGCCACGTTCGAAGACCTCGGCAACGCCATCCGGAAGATCCGGATCGATCTGGGGATCCCCATCACCGTCGACGACATGAAGATCCATCCACGCGAGCCGCGCAGGCCCGGCAGTTACTTCGCCATCGGCACGATCCACTACGGCGTGGTCGATGACGGAGCCCCGAATGGCGTGCTCGTCTATCTCAAGCCGTCGATCTACGGGCAGGAGCCGATCGACATCCGCAATTACGCCGCCCAGAACTCCGAATTTCCGCACGAGGCCACGTCGGATCAATGGTTCACCGAGTCGCAGTTCGAGAGCTACCGCGCGCTCGGCGCGTTCATCATCGACGACATCTGCAACGGAACGCCTGTCTCCTCGATCGACGAATTCACGGCGCTGCTGCAAACACCGCGGCCGCAAGCCGGGCATTCAGCGCGGATTCCGATCCGCGAAAGCCCGCAGACCCCACCCCCCGTCTCACCGATGCCGACGAACGACGTCGCACGCTGAGGGCAGACGTTAACCTCACGTTCATCGCGGGGCCGTTAATGTGGAGGGCTGATGTCATCGATCGGCACCCTGTACGTCGAGGAACTCGCGGCGATGATGCGGGGCCGGTTCGCATGGCTCGGTGCCGGAGTGGTGCTGCTGGCGATCGGCGTCGTGGCCACCGTCGGGACGCAGGACACGTGGCTCGACGGGTACGGCATCATCGCCTATGGAATCCTGCCGCTGGCCTTCATCCCGCTCGCCGCGGGAGTAATCGCCAGCCCGCGCGCCAATCGGTTCGTGGAGAGCCTGTTCACCGCGCCCGTCGAACGCCGTGACTGGCTGGTGGCGAAGGTGCTGGTGATCTTCAGCATCGCCGCCGCCTACTGGCTCGCGCTCCTGCCGATGATGCTGGTGTACACCACGAACGTCGGGTTCCCCTTCCTGCTGAAGAAATTTCTGATCTGGAGCGCCGGAAACCTGGTCCTGAGCGTCGCCGTCGGCACGCTGGTCGGCATTCTCTTCATCGGCCGCAGCATCGCCGCTCCGGCGGCCACCGGGATGGGCGTGCTGCTCGCTCATGCCGGCCTGATTCCGTTGCAGGAGCTGATGGTCGCGCGGGCCGACGGAGCCTCGCGGACCGGCCACCTCACACTGGCCAGCCCGGCGGTGCTGCTCAAGAACGCGCTCGGCTTCACGCTCGTGGCCCGCAGCATTCCCACCACCACGATGATGACCTGGATCAGCCTGCTGGTCGTGGCCGGCGGTGCGTTCGCCCTCGCCGGATGGATTTTTCTTCGCGCCCAGGGCGTCGAAACGTGGGAGACCTCGCGCGCGCAGCGATGGGCGATCGCCATCGCGCTCGTGGTCATCGTCGTCTTTCCCGTGGCCTTCGCCGATACCGACTACGACCAGCGCGCGCCGCGCCCGAACGGTGCGCCGGCGATCCGCGCGCTGTTCGCCCGCACGGGCGCCAGTCTGGCCATGGCCGCCCCGGGCAGGGAGCCACCCGAGCATTGCTGCGGCACCATCCTCAACCGCGAGAGCTGGCCTCCGTTCAGTACGGACGAAGCCACGCGCCAGGACCTCCTGCTCCTGCTCCCGGTCGATGCGACGCAAGCCATCCGCGACCTTCGGATCGACATCGCCGGTGAAGGCGGCCTGCAGGTCACCCCCGATCCGCGCGCCGTGGCGCGCGCGGGCGAGCATCTGGAGACGCGCACCTACCCGCGGGACCTCGGTCCCGCCGCGGCCGACGGGCACCACATCGTGACCGGGTGGGTGGCGCGCGTGCCGGTCACGCTGGTCCCGACCCGGCCGTGGGACATCGGTGGCGACCGCTATCCTCTCAGCGTGAACGCGACCTATCGCATTTCGGGCGACGACCGAGTTCGTACGTTCAGCGCCCGAGGGGCCATCGACGCCCAAGTGTCGCGCGGCATCTACGAGATGGGCGTGGCCTCGCTGCTGCTTCCCATCCTCTGTTTCGGAGCGGCCCTGCAGCGATGGAGACATACACGGTGAGCGAGTACGCGGTCGAGACCGAAGGACTCACGCGCCGCTTTGGCCCGTTCGTCGCCGTCGACGGAATCTCGTTGAACATCCCCAAAGGACAGCTCTTCGGGTTCCTCGGCCTCAACGGTGCCGGGAAAACGACCACCATTCGCATGCTGACCACGCTCCTCCCGCCGAGCGGAGGAACCGCGAGACTGTGGGGACACGACGTCGTCCGGGAACCGCTCGCGGTGCGGCGCCTCGTCGGGCTGGTGAGCGACGAGACCAGCGAGAGCCAGTCGACATGGACGGCGCGCGAGTACCTCGGCTACTTCGCCAGGGTCCGGCACCTCCCGGGCGCCGCCGAAGTCGTCGAGCGCAGTCTCGACGACGTCGGACTGGAGCAGCATTTCCGTGGAAAGCTGATCGGTACGTACAGTACCGGCATGAAGCGCCGCGTGGAGATCGCGCGCGCCCTGATGGGCAACCCGAAGGTGCTCTTCCTCGACGAGCCGACCCGAGGGCTCGACCTCCCCGCGAAGCGGGAGATGTGGAACCTGCTGCGGCGGCTCGCCGCAAGCGAGCAGGTCACGACGTTCCTCAGCAGCCATGACGCGCAGGAGATCCGAACGCTCTGCAGCAGGATCAGCGTGATCGCCCGAGGGAGGATCGTCTATGACGGCGCGACCAGCGAGCTCGGCGCCGACCTCGACGCCTTCGAAGAACGCCTGGTCGGACTCCTCCTCCAGCCTGCCTGAGAGGTTGCGGTGCGAAAACGTGTGCGTCACCGCGATGGTCGAGCCCAAGTCTCCCGACACGATAGCGGACACGGATCGCGTCCAGTCCACGAGACTCTAACCTCTGCAGGGTTTGCTTTTCGGGTTGGTCGGGGCAAGTGGATTTGAACCACCGACCTCACGGTCCCGAACCGTGCGCTCTAACCAGGCTGAGCTATGCCCCGAGGTGTTGCAACGCGCCGTTGCGACGCGGGAGAACGGCGGATTCTAGGTGCTTTCCGCCGGCCGGTCAAACCGCGGGGCCGGGCGGGGCATTCCGGCGGCCCGGAATCCGTTTCCCTCCACGAAAGGAAGTCCCATGTTCAAACGCATCCTCCCCATCCTTCTCCTCGCCGCCACCACCGCCATGGCCCAGCAGGTTCCCCCGTACGGCGAGAAGGTCGACGTCAACCTCGTGCAGCTCGACGCCGTGGTCACCGACACGCACGGTCACCAGATCCTCGGCCTCGACAAGAGCGACTTCGTCGTCAGGGAGAACGGAGTCCCGCAGACGATCGACTCCGTCGACTACTTCACCAACCGGACGCTGCTCGACGAGCCGGAGAACAAGGCCCCGTTCAA
>DATFUW010000087.1:0-3297 GCA_035260605.1 Thermoanaerobaculia bacterium
CCCTCACCGCGGGAGACCGTGGCCACGTCGTGGTCATCCTGCAGAGCGAGGTGAACGATGCGCCGCTCGATGGGTGTCATGGCCGGCAGCAACTGCTCGCGGCCGTCGCGCCGTACGCGGTCGGCGACTTCGCGCGCCTGCTGCTCGATTTCCTGGGCGCGCCGCTCTTTGAACTGCTGGCAGTCGACTTCGATCTCCTTCTCGATCGTCCGCCCGACCAGGGCCTTGTTCGCCAGGACCTGCAGCGCATCGATCAGCTCTCCGTGTCCGTCGATCATCCGCCGGGCGTCGCGTCCGTAAAGCCGGACCAGCACCTGCGTGTCGTTCTCCTCGGTCCGGGCCACGAGATCGAGATGGCTCAGGGCGATCACCTTCTCACACCACGCCCGCACCGCCTCAGCAATCCCCGACTCCGGCCCCTGTTCCGGCGCTTCGACCGGGACGAAATTGAGCTGCTCCGGCTCGTCGCGCCGCTCGGGACTCCTCCGCTTCCGGTCGCGCCGTTCCCCGTGGTCGCGCCGTCCGCCGCGGTCGCGATGCTCGCCGCGATTCCCCCGTCCGCCGCGACCGCGCGATTCCCGCTGGAATTCCGACCGCGCCGCCTGCCCTGCCGCCGGCGGTGCAGACGCCGGCTCGACCGCTCCGGCGTTGATCTCCGCTTCGATCACCACCCGCTTCATGCCGCCGAGAAATCCGCGCTTTTCGAGCACGACGTGATAGGTGAGCTGATATCTCCCCACCCCGAGGGTCTGCGCCGCGATGTCGAGCGCCTCGTCCAGATTTTTGCCTTCGAATCGCTGCGACATGTCGAGGGTCCTCGCTTTTACGAAGCCTTCAGCTCCGTCGGGTGGTCCTTGTAGTACTTATTCATGATCATCTGCTGGAGGATCGTCAAGATGTTCTGCACGAGCCAGTACAGCGTCAGCCCGCTGGGAAACTCCTTGAAGATCCATCCGAAGACGATCGGCATGATGAGAAACATGCGCCGCTGCGACGGATCCGCCGAACTCGGCGTGATCCACTGCTGCACGAACATGGCGATGGTCATCAGGATGGGGAGGATGTAGGTCGGGTCCTTCGCGGAGAGGTCGTGGATCCAGAAAAGGAACGGCGCGCCGCGCAGCTCGATGGCCCGCTCCAGCAGTTCATAGAAGCCGAGAAAGATGGGGAACTGGATCAGCATGGGGAGGCAGCCACCTGCCGGATTGATCCCCTCCTGCTGGTAGAGCTTCATCATTTCCTGGTTCATCTTCTGGCGCTGGTCGGGGTCCCCCTTGTGCTTGCGGTACTTGGCCTTGATGGATTCCATCTTCGGCTGCGCCTTTTGCATCTTCTTCATCGACATCATCCACTTGTGCTGCAGCGGATAGAGCGCGACCTTGATGAGGATGGTGAGGATGATGATGGCGAAGCCGTAGTTGTGGGTGAAGCGGTTGATCCAGTTGAGGAGGATCAGGAAGAAGCGGGCGATGATCCCGAACATCCCGAGCTGCATCGTGCGCTCGAGACCATAACGGTCGACCAGCGCGGTCTCCTTCGGGCCGAAGAACGCGGTGCCGCTCACCGTCCCGTCCGGGATGGCATTGAGTCCTGCGTACAATTCGCGCCGCTTCTGCTTGCCGGTCCCGAAATCGACCGCGCGAAGAATCCCGCCGGCCGACTGCTCGGGCCGGAAGACCGAGAGGAAGTAGTTGTCGGCCAGACCGACGAACTGGGGCGAATCGAAGACGCTGAACTTCGGCGCTTTCTCCCGCGAGATCACCTTGAGGCTGTCGTCGATCTGCGCGACGCCGTTGCCGCTGATCGTGAAGCGGCTCTCCGCCTCGTCCGGATCCAGCGTGCGGATGCCGGGGCCGGTGACCACGCGGTACGGAACCGCGGGCGTGACGTTCACGGCAAAGTGGAAGAGGTAATCCCCGGTGAAACGATAGATCTTCGTCGCCGCAACGCCGCCCCCGGCATAGCGGTATTCGAGCGTCCCCGCGCCGTTGTGGATCGTGTCGGTCACCGCATACAGGGCCGTATTGAGCCGCACCGACACTGCCGGGTCGCTCGATTCGACGGCGAACGGAAAATCGGTGCGCGACGCCTCGCGTCCCTTCACCAGTTCGACCAGCGAGCCGTCCTTCGCCTTGTAATGCTTCAGCCGGAACGACACCAGCTCCGCGCCGCGGTTCGAGAAGCGGGCGATGTAGTCGGGGGTCTCGATCTGCGAGACCGTGATCGACTGCGCGGAGATCGGCTGCACGGGGGCGGGCGGAGCGGCGGGGGTGGCCGGTGCTGGGGCGGCGGCCGGCGCCGTCGTGCCCGCGGTGGTTGCAGCCGCCGGCTTCGCGGTCTGCGTTTTCGGCGACGTCGACGTGACCGCCGGCTTCTTCGCCAGGTCAGGGAAGAGCTTCGGCGCGACGATCGCCCAAAGCGCGAGCACACCAATCGAGATCAGGACCGCGACAAAGACGCGCTTTTCCATCTCACGGGACCGGGTCCCAACCTCCAGGATTGAACGGATGGCAGTGGGCCAGACGGCGCACACCGAGCCAGATGCCGCGCAGCACGCCGTGCTTCTCGATGGCCTGCATCATATAGACCGAGCACGTCGGTTCGAAGCGGCACATCGGAGGAAGCAACGGCGAAATGAATCGTTTGTAGAAACGGAGCAGCAGAAGAGCGAGGGTGCGCATCAGCCCCGCGCGTCAGCGCGACCTTTCGACGGCGACCTTCGCCAGGACGCGCTGCAGGTCGCTGCTGAATTCCGCGAACTCCGCCGCGGCGGCGCTCGGTTTGACGTTGATGACGAAGTCCAACGTGTTCTGGTCGAGTCCGAGTGGCTCGCGCTGCCGCCGGTACACTTCGCGAGTCCAGCGCTTCAGGCGGTTTCGGACGTTTGCCTTTCCAACTTTTTTCGTCGCGGTGATCCCGACGCGCGAATACGGCAGATCGTTGGCCGCGAAGAACAGCACGCAGTATCGGGAGAACAGCTTTCGGCCCGTTTCGTACACCCGGAGAAACTCGCGACGTTTCGCCAGCCGCTTCTGTTTCGGCAGAGCTTCGGACCGCGAAGGCACGGTCGCGCCGCTAGACCGCGAGGCGCTTCCGGCCTTTCCGTCGCCGACGGGAGAGCACCGCCTGCCCATCCTTGGTCCGCATCCGGACCAGAAATCCATGCGTCCGCTTGCGACGGCGGTTGTTCGGCTGATAGGTGCGCTTCATCTGTCGTTAACCCTCTGAAAAGAAAGCGGTGAGTATAGTGACCGCGCTTCTGGCGGTCAACCAACAGCGGGCCAAACGGGAGCGGGA
>DATFUW010000088.1:0-7641 GCA_035260605.1 Thermoanaerobaculia bacterium
GAGTCGACGTAGGGCATCGCTGCCTTCTCGAAGTCCCACCCCTGCTCGTGCTCGTACGCTTGCGCGCTCTTCATTGCTTCTCCAGTGTCCGTGAAAAAAGGTGCTTAAGTCGTGCCGCTTCATCATTAGATGCAGCAGCAAATAAATTGGTTACTGCCGTTTTGTGGGTTTCGTTGAAATGCCTGCTGCTTCTGGTTTTACGGGAGCCGGCCTCGGAGCGTTGAGAGGCGCGCACCGAAGCGCACGTTGGATCTCGCGTCATCCGCGCCGGACACGATTGTCCTCTAAGTCGTTGTTTTCTATGAGTTCGCTACGGTTTACGGAGGGAAATCGCTGGCAAACTGCTTGTGAACACCCAGTGAACAGCCCAAATTCCCAACGCGAATTCTAGCACCCTCGCGGACGGGAATCAATCACGGTAGATGGCCATGAGCGCCTCGTAGGCGCGGGTGATCTCGATGAACCGGGCGGCAGCCTCCGAGCGGACCTCGTCGGCCTGGCCGTGAACGCGGTCCGGATGGATCTGCGCGGCCATGCGCCGGTAGGCGGAGATGATCGCCTGCCGGCTCGGCGTCCCCTCGATGCCGAGGACCGAGAGCAGCGTTTCGGTGTCCCGCTCGTCGCGGACGAAAAGGGCCATCGCGCCCCCTCCGCGGTCGGCCTCGCGCGGGCGGCTGTCCTTGGCGTGATCGATGTAGTCGAATCCGTACTGCTCGCGCAGCCGCGCCAGGGCGTCGGTGTGAAAGCCGAGCGAGAAGCTGAGGTCGAGCAGCAGTGCGTACTGGCGCAGGGGGACCGGACTGGCGGGGGAGGCGACGAGCCGGACCGCCGTTTCCAGCAGCCATTCGCGCTGCTGCGGCGTGGCGCTCTGCCCGTAACGGTCGGCCCAGCTCGCGATGTCGATCCCCGCGGTCACCGGCGAGACGACCCCCACGCGCCGCAGTTCCCGCAGCGCCTCGGCCGGCTGCATGCCGCCCGCGACGAGAAGCTGAAAGAGGATCGAGCCGGCGATCCGCGTGCGGTCGAGGGCGGCCCGGCCGCCCGGATCGCCCCCTCCGTTCCGCTCCGCAACGGCGATGACGATCATGATGCCGACGGCGATCGCGCCGCCGGCGGCGATCATGACCAGGATCGCGATCAGGCCCACGCGCGGACCTCGAGGAGTCTGCGCAGCAGAAAATTGTCCTGCTGCGAAAGCGGATCAGCGGCCCAAATCCGACCGGATTTTCGGCGAGTCGCCACCGCTACGCGCCTCAAATCCGGCCGAATTTGGCCACGCTGCTCCACGTTCTCGCGTAAGGACATTTCTGCCGCGCAGACTCCTACACCACCGCGGCGAGCAGCGCGTCGACGCGTTCGAGTCTCTCGCGAAGCGCGGCCTCGTCCAGCACCTGCCGCGATCCGTCGATGGGCACTTCCTCGTCCAGACTGATCCAGCTCCGGCAGCCGGCGTACGCGTCGGTCAGCGGGACCTGCACCGCGTTGGCCAGCGCATACGTGCGGACGCCGATCACGTGCACGGCCTGATCGGGGCGGAACCGGTAGCGGGTCTCGAGCGTGGGGCGGTCGAAGACCACCAGCGGTTCGAGGCGGAGCACGGCGTCGTGATCGCGCAGCTCCCAGGTGCGCACGACCTCGCACCAGTGCGTGATGGCCACGCTCGCCGGCGCGGTGCCGCCCTCGTGATAGTTCGTCGGGAACAGGGAAAAGCGCTCCGCCTCCACGCCGAACTTCGGATCGCCGATGCCGCCCTTGCGGATCAGGACGACCTGCTCGCCGCGGCCGAGCGCTGCGATCGCCGAGGCCCATTCCTTGAGCGCCGTGTGGTTGGGAAGTTTCACCGGGTCTCCTCCGGCCGGAACGTGACGGAGTTGACCGGCCCTTCCCACACCGTGATCGCCGTGACCGCCGCCTTCTCCGGGGCGACGGCGCCGGACAACTCGCGGTAGAACCACTGCGCGATGTTCTCCGCGGAGGGATTGATCTGATCGAACGGCGGGACGTCGTTGATGCACCCGTAATCGAGCCGCTTGGCCAGCACCTCGAGCTTCTGGCGCGCGCTGACGAAATCGACGGCGATGGCGTCGGAGTCGACTCCGCCGCCCGCCCCGGCGAGCTCTGCCTCGATCTTGTAGGAGTGGCCGTGGAGCGGTTCGGAGATGCCGCGGTACTCGCGCAGGAAGTGCGCGGCCTCGAAGCGCGCTTCGACGCGCACGGCCCAGGTGCCGGCGGCGCGTTCCGGAAACAGGTGCTCGATCATCGCTTCCTCGATTCCCATCTCGCGCAACTCGTGCGCGGAGGCGTGAGACCGGAGCAGGGATTCTGCGCGGCGGTCGTCCCAGCAGGCGGATGGCTGGCTCGCCTCGGCGAGTTCGACCAGAGTCTCGAGCGTCCGCCGCCGCTGCTCGTCCATTTCCCGAAGTGTACAATGCCGCGCCTGATGCCGCTGCCGAAGAGCGTTGTCTGCTCCGCCTGCAAAAAGACGTACCCCGAAGGCTGGCGTCGGTGTCCATACTGCGGACACGACGAGCTGCGCCTCAGACGGGAGTCGGGGGTCCGCAAGTTCATGCAGAAGAAGCTCCAGGAGTACGAGCAGCGCGTCGGGCGGCAGCGCCGTGAACGCCCGCCGCGTCCCGAGGCGCGCGGACAGGAGCGGCGTCCGCAGCAGCAGACCGGGCAGGGCGAACAGCCGCGGAGCGAACGTCCCGGCCGCGGCCGACGCCGGCGCCGCCGCGGCGCGCGCGGTGCCGCGCAGGCGAACGCCGTCCCGCCCCCTCCGCACGCCCGCCCGGCCCCCCAACCGCCCGGCCAGCCGCCCCCCGACGGCGGACAGCCGCGCAAACGGCGCCGCTTCCGAAGGCGGCGCGGCGGCAAGGGCGGTGGTGGTGGAGAAGGCCGCCCAGGTGGAAACGGCGGCGGAGGCGGAAGCTCTACCCCTCAGTGACGGCTTTGGTGGAGTCGATCCGTTTCGGACGGCTCAGGCGCAGATGCCGCGCCGTGCACTCCGCGAATCCTTCGCACCGCAGACAGTAGCCGTCCTGCGCTTCCGGTTTGTAGTCCACCGGGGGGCAGATGTTGACGCCCGGCACGACCTCGCGTTCTGCCGCGGCGATGAGGCGGTCGATGTCGCTGTCCGATCCGGTGCTGAGCGCTTTCTTCATCGCCGCGACGCGCGTGCGGTTGTGCGTCGCGAGCGTCACGTCCGGCTCCTGCGGCTGAGGTTGCGCCACGCGCGGCCCGAGGCGTGGCAGCGCGCGCACGCGCTGCGAAAGGAAGTAGCCGTAGCCGGCCACCGCGCCGCCCAGTGCCGCCATGTTCCCGCGGTTGCCGAAAAAGACACCGGCGACGAGCGCCGCGAACGCGAACCACGCCAGGTACGTCACACGGATCGGGATCACCAGCAGCAGGAACGTCTGGTCGCGATAGAGCGTGGCGTAGACGAACAGCAGCGTGAAGTTGATGAAGAACGAGCCGAGCAGCGGCACGCCGAGCGCCGCCGCGGCGCCGGCCGTGGCCAGCGTGGAGATCAGATAGAACGTGACGAAGTGACTCGTCCCCCATTCCTCTTCTACGGCGATCCCCATGAATCCGAGGAGGATGAGGTTGAGGAAGAGCGTGACGATCGGCGGGATGTGGAAAAAGCCGACGTATCCCGATTGCACGAACTGGTAGGTGAAGAGCCGCCACACGTCTCCGTGCAGCACCGCGGGCCAGTCGAATGCGAAGAGCTGAGCGAACCGCTGCGAGTCCTGGTTCTGCAGCAGGAACAGGGCGATGTTCAGGAACAGCAGGACATAGACCGACCGGAGGTTCTCGCCGCGACTGCGGAACATGCTCGTTGGCAACGTGTCCGGTGACGGAAAATTTCAGTGGACCACGACGTGGTCCAGCTCCTCGAACCGCAGCGTCTGCCCGTCGCGCAGCCCGTGCCTGGCGGCGACGCCCGCTGCGACTTCCAGCACGGAGAGCGAGGTTTTTCCCGGCGGATAGGTCGGGCAGGGATCGGCCTTGCACGGAGGGACGTCGTGCGCGACGTGCACGATCCGCCGCTGGTCGTCGATCCAGATCATGTCCAGCGGGATCAGCGTGTTCTTCATCCAGAACGGATAGTCGCCGCTCTGCGGAAAGAGAAAGATCATCCCCTCGTCGGGCGCGAGATGATCGCGGTACATGAGCCCCTGCTCGCGCGTGGCGTCGTCGGCGGCGATCTCCACACGCACCGCAAAGCCGTCGGGAAAGACGATGCGCGGGCCGCTCTGCGCCGCCTGCATCGGGGCGGGCGGAGGGGAGGAGTGCATCCCGCAGGAGAGAAGCTCGAGTGCCAGTACGAGCGCGAGTACGACTGTGAACGCTCGGCCCGCCGCGCGCGTCTCCTCACTCCTCATGTTTGGCCTCGACCACGTCCTCCTGCTTCGCTTCGCGGGGGATGAGGTCGTACTTCTTCGCGTAGTAGCGGAACGAGCGGAACGACATCTTCAGCAGCTCGGCGGCCTGCGTCTGCACGCCGCCGGTGCGTTCCAGTGCTTTCATCATGAAGATCTTGCCGATGCCTTCGAGGTGGTCCTCCAGCGAGATCCCCTCGTCCGGAAGATCGAAGGTCATGTCGGACACCGTGGAGCCGAGGAGGACCTGTTCGGGGAGCGACTTCATGGTGACGATGTCCGACGTTTCGAGGGCGATGGTCCGTTCGATCACGTTCTCGAGCTCGCGCACGTTGCCCGGCCAGTGGTACTTCTCGATGGCCCGCATGGCTTCGGAGGAGATCCGCTTGTGCGGCACGCCGAGGGTATCGCAGTACTTGGCGATGAAGTGCTCGACCAGCAGCGGGATGTCGTCCTTCCGCTGCCGCAGCGGCGGAAGGGCGATGGGGATGACGTTGATGCGATAGAAGAGGTCCTCGCGGAAGGTGCCGTTGCGGATCGACTCGCTCAGATCGCGGTTCGTGGCGGCGATGACGCGCACGTCGACCTGGGTCTCGGTGTTCGACCCGACCTTGCGCACCAGGCGCTCCTGCAGCACGCGCAGCAGCTTGATCTGCATGGCCGTCGAGGTGTCGCCGATCTCGTCGAGGAAGATCGTTCCGCGGTCGGCCTCATGAAAGAGGCCGCGCTTCTCGCGGATGGCGCCGGTGAACGCGCCGCGCTCGTGCCCGAAGAGCTCCGATTCGAGGAGCGTCTCGGGAAGCGCGCCGCAGTTGATGGAGACGAACTTCCCGCGCCTTCCGGAGTTGTAGTGGATGGCGCGGGCGATCAGCTCCTTGCCCGTGCCCGACTCGCCGGAGATCAGCACCGTCGAGCTCGTCCTGGCGATCCGCTGCACGATGGAGAAGATCTCCTGCATCCGCGAGCTGCGCCCGATGATGTTGGCGAAGGTGAAGCGCTCCTCGAGCGCGGTCCGCAGGTGAAGGTTTTCGGCTTCGAGCTGCTTCTGCTCGACCGCCTTGCGGACGATGATCTTCAGCTCTTCGATGTCGAACGGCTTGGCGATGTAGTCGAACGCGCCGGCCTTCAGGGCCTCGACCGCCGACTTCGTCGACGTGTGCGCGGTGATCATGACGACGGCGACCGAGGGCATCTGCGCGCGGATCTCGCGCAGCAGGTCCAGTCCCGAGCCGTCGGGGAGCATCAGGTCGCAAAGAACGAGGTCGGGCTCGTCCTTCTGCAGCGCGGCGCGCGCGTCGCTGAGCGTCGACGACGTCTGCACGCGGCCGCCGTCCTCCTCGAACACGATGCTGAGGAAGTCGCGCAGCGACGCTTCGTCGTCGACGATGAGCAGGTCCACGGAGGGAATTATACGGGCCGCAGCTCCTCCTCCCGGAGCAGGGTCACGAGCGCCTCCAGACGCGCGCGGTCGGGGCGTTCCCGCGCCATCTCCGCGAAGAGGCGCTCGATGCCGGCCCGGTAGCGGCGCGCGACCTCCGGCGGCGGCCGGAATCCCCGCGACTGCAGCGTGCGAACGAGCGCCACGGCCGGCGCGTCGCGCCGCAAGTGTGGCGGCAGCGCCATGACTGAGCTCCGCTTCGCCACCGCCGCTCCCGATTCGAGCAGCCGGCGGCGAACGCGGTTCTTCGCCGCGATGGTCTCCACGATTCCCGTGCGGCGGTGGGTGGGGAGGAAGTAGATCGCCAGCACCGCCGCGCGCGGCTGTCCGATCCGCCAGGCGCGGCCATTGCGCTGATCGAGCTTCACCGGATTCCACGGAATGTCGTAGTGCACCACCACTCCGGCGCGCTGGAAGTTCAGCCCCTCGGCGGCGATGTCCGTGCACACGAGGACGTCGGCGCTCCCGCGCTGAAACGCGGCCATGGCATCGGACGGCCGCGCTTCGCGCGAGGTGATCAGCGCGGCGCGCGGAAGGGACGCCGCGAGTTCCCGCGCGGTGGCCACCGCTCCGGTGAAGACCAGAGCCGGCTCCTTCGCCGCCTTCAGTGCCGCAGTCAGGAGGGCGCGTTTGACGTTCGGGGCCGCAGCGGCCGAGCCGCGCAACGCGTCGAGCCGGTGCATCTCCGCCCGGATCTCGTCCGCGCCGATGCGCGCCGGCTCCCGCGCGAACACCTCCCAGAAGAGCACCTCCTGGAATGCCTCGCGGTCGTCGCCGGCGGCGAATGCGCGCCGGTAATCGCTGCGTGAAAGGCGCCGGCCGGAGCGGAGGCAGTCGAGCGCGCGTTCATAGAACCGCGCCTGCCGGCGGACCGACTCCAGCAACGCGGCCTCGCTCGATTCCAGCCGCCGCCACAGCAGGCGCCGCAGCAGCTCGCACTGCACGCCGTCATCCGTCAGCGGAAAGCGGAGTTCGTCGATGCCGCCGAGATCGGGGAGCGGGTAGCGGATCACGCGCCGTCCGATCGAGCCGAATCGCAGCCCGTCGGGCAGGACGTCGCGGCCGCGGCGGATGATGAGCCGGGAGATGGCGATGCGCATGGCCTCGGCGTCGCGGCTGCGAAACGCGCCCTCGAGCGAGGCCACGCCATCGGGGCGCAGCGCGTCGTCCGGTACGATCAGCGCGAGCAGGGCGTGCAGATCGTCCGGGGAGTTGCAGACCGGCGTGGCCGTGACCAGCAGCAGCCTGGCTCCGATCGATCGCCGCGCCAGCGCCGCATACCGCTGCGTCGCGGGGTTGCGAAACGCATGTGCCTCGTCGACGATCAGCAGCCGGTCGCCCGGCGGTCGCGGAACGAAGGGCTCGGCGAGGAGCGACTCGTGCGTCCGCGCGCGCGCCGGCGCGCCGAACTCCGCGAGGGTGCCGCGCCACTGTGCGACGAGCGGCGCCGGCACGATCACCTCGATGTCCGATCGCGGCATGCGACGCGCGATCTCCGCCGCGATGAACGACTTTCCCAGCCCGGTCTCGTCGGCCAGGACTGCGCCGCGGTAGCGGCGAAACAACTCGAGGATGCGATCGACGGCGGCGAGCTGATGCGGCGCGAGGACGATCACCCCGGCTCGTTCCCCAGGCGCTCCGCGAGAAACTCCGCGAGCCTTCGCTCTTCGTCCGGCGTGATCCCATACGCCTGGGCCAGTGGCGCGGTGAGCGCGCTTTGCGGCAGCGGGATGCGGCTGATCGTCCGCGCGAAATAGCGGTAGTGATGGTCCTTGGCCCGCTCGGCGACCATCACCGCCAGCGCGTTCACGATCGTGGAGT
>DATFUW010000089.1:0-2131 GCA_035260605.1 Thermoanaerobaculia bacterium
AACGGTGACGGAGTCAGGGCCCGCAGGTGATTCGCGATTCACCGCGGCCGCGAATGTCCCGTCACCATTGCCCGGAAGGATCGAAATGGTATTTGAATCGACGTTCGCCACTACGAGATCACGCTTCCCGTCGCGGTTGAAGTCACTCACGGCGAGCGAGTATGGAACCGATCCGACCGCGTAATTCACCGCGGCGGCAAAGGTCCCGTCGCCATTGCCGAGGAGAATCGATACGTTGTCGGAAAAGGAGTTTGCGACGGCCAGATCGCTTGTGTTGTCGCGGTTGAAATCGCCCGCAGCGATGGCTGTCGGATACGTCCCCGCCCGGTAGCTCACCGCCGGGGCAAAGGTTCCTTCGCCATCTCGCAGCAGGATGGAGACGTCGCCCGAGTTGTAGTTGGCGACCGCCAGGTCGTTTCTGCCGTCACCGTTGAAGTCCCCCACGGCGACCGCCCGGGGACCGGAGCCGGTGCTGAAGCTCCCCAGGACCGTGAAGCTGCCGTTGCCGTAGCCGAGGAGAACGGTGACCGTGTTCGAATAGAAGTTGGTGGCCGCCAGATCGCTGATACCGTCGCGATTGAGATCGCTCGCCGCGACCGAATAGATCCCCGAGCCGCCGGTTGAGAATGTCGGAGCCGGACAGACAGCGAAGGCCGGGCGTGGCGTGCTCGCCATGGTGATCAGAGTCGCGAGGCTCAGATCGAGCAGGCGATGTGCGAAGAAGTTCCGGATGCCGTGGCCGTGTCCAGCCTCATCCGTTTCCATGGCATCACACTTTCGGAGCCTAGGCTTGCCAGGGGAGCCTGTTCGGTGATCGATGAAGGGGCCGGTTGTGACGCTGTGAGAAATAACTAATCTGTCCAGCTGTTCGGCTCACGTCGATTCTTTTCGTCGAATTGAAACTTTTTCCCTCCTTTCTCCGTTCATACTCAAGTCCGATGGCCACGAAAACTACGAATAAGCGTTCGAAAAAAAAGCTCTTCAGTGTGATCGGCGGGGTCGTCCTGCTCGTGGCCATCGCTGTGGCCAGCGTAGCCGCGAGGCGCGGCGACAAATCGATCCCCATCACTACCGACAGGGCCTTCCGCAAGACGATCACGCAGCTCGTGACCGCCACCGGCAAGATCCAGCCGGAGGTCGAGGTGAAGATCGCGCCCGAGGTCTCGGGCGAGATCATCGAAATCCCGGTCGTCGAAGGGCAGATCGTGCACAAGGGCGACCTGCTGCTGAAGATCAAGCCGGACGTCTATCAGGCGCAGGTGGAGGCGCAGCGTGCCGCTCTGAACGGCGCGCGCGCGTCGGTGCTGCAGAACAAGGCCGAGCTCGACAAGGCCGACGTCGACTACAAGCGCGCCCAGCAGCTTTTCCGGCAGGGCCTGCTTTCGGACTCCGACCGCAAGGCGGCCGAGACGACCTATGCCTCGGCGAAGGCGGGGCTGGAGACTTCGCAGTTCGACGTTCAGCGGGCCGAGGGGGCGCTCAAACAGATCTCCGACTCGCTGGCCAAGACGGTGATCTTCTCGCCGGTCGACGGGACGATCAGCTCGCTGACCAGCCGGGTGGGGGAGCGCGTCGTCGGGACGATCCAGTTCGCGGGCACGGAAGTCATGCGCATCGCCAACCTCAACAACATGGAAGCGCAGGTCGACGTCAACGAGAATGACATCGTGAATGTGAAGGTGGGTGACGACGTGAACATCAGCGTCGACGCCTATCCCGACCGTGTGCTGCACGGCGTGGTCCGTGAGATCGCCAGCACGGCGACGACGCAGAACGCCGGATCGCAGCAGGAAGTGACGAACTTCCAGGTGAAGATCAGCATCCCCACGCCACCCGTGCCGCTGCGGCCGGGCATGAGCGCCACCGCGGACATCGAGACGGCGACGGTGAAGGACGCGGTCGTGGTGCCGATCCAGTCGGTGACGGTGCGCGAGTCGGGCAGCAAGCTCTCGCCCGAAGAACTCGAGAAGCAGACCGCGGAGCAGAAGGCGCAGCAGGGCGACAACCGCGCCGACGTCACCAATGAGGCGGCGGACAAGCGGAAAGAGCGCGAGACGCGCCAGAAGCTGGTGCGCGTGGTCTTCATTCGCAACGGCGACACGGTCCGCCAGCAGAAAGTCGAGACCGGCAT
>DATFUW010000090.1:0-3422 GCA_035260605.1 Thermoanaerobaculia bacterium
CGGTCATGAACAGCGCGCCTCCGAGCAGGACGAAGCCCAGCCAGAAACTGACCGTGCAGAAGCCGATGACCCGGGCGATCTGCACTGCACTGAGACGCCACGAGCTGTACAGCCGGTAGCGCAGCGATCCTCCGACGAGCCCGGAGAGTCCGACGTTGTTGTTGAATGCGTATCCGATGAACGACGCCAGCGCGATCCGGAAGTAGGGCAGTGGATGGCGGATGTAGCGGAAGGCCAGCGTGTCGTAGCCGGTCATGACCGCATAGCCGGCAAGGGCCAGCGCCGTGGCCCCGCCGAGGTGGGACAGGGGCAGCGAACGGATGGCCCGCAGGATGTCGTGATAGCGGTAGCGGGCGAGCGTGGTCTCCAGGATCCGCAGCGCGATCGCGAAGAGGCCGAGGACCAGCAACGGTTTGAGAAACGGGGCGAGCCGTTTCAGACGCTCCATCGGTGGCCGATTGTATGGAAATCGCGCATGGTAAGCTGCTCGCCGTGGCCCTCACGTTCGTCGCCGGCTCCGCCCACGACGTCCTCGGCCCCGATCTCGGCGAGGCCGTGGAGAGCACATTGCGGCAGCGCTTCTCGATCCAGGGGGGCGCGGCGGTCGATCCCTACCACTCGGACGAGGTCGACCCGCGTGGATGGGTCGCCCTGCAGCGCCGGGTCCCCGCGATCGCCGGCATCGATGCCTACCAGGCGGTGTTCGTCACGGCACCGATGAGAACGATCGAAGCGCTGACCGTCCCGAAGCTCGCCGATCCGTTTCACGTCGCCAGCCTGGAAACGCTCGTCGAAGGCCTGCAGGCGTTCGCCGATTCCGCCTCGCTTCCGACCGACGAGGTCGAGCTGATGCAGCTCGCGGCACGCTATCTCGAAGAAGACGAACTGGTGGAGGCGGACCTCGATGTGCAGACCTACGTCCAGCTGATGCTCTCCGCCCGGCAGGCGAGCGCGCGCAGACAGCCGTTGTGGATCGTCTGATCGCCGCCGCAATCATCGTCCGGAAGACGAAATCGCCGGCCTCGCGCCTCCCGAGTTGGTAACACGAATGGAGACGTTCGTGGCGGCGATCGCTTCCTTCGCGCCGCTGGCCCGCACCCACACCACGACGGTGTAGACGCCGGGGCCGTCGGAGAAGGGGACGACGAAGGCGAAGCCGCCGTCGGGAGAAAGCGGGAAATCGCCGCGGCGGCCGTCGCTGTAGGTCTCGCGCACCTGCTGGATGGTTCCATTCGACATCCGCGTGAAGCGGACCGGCAGGCGCGGCAGATATTCGCGGCGCGCGTCCGGCAGGCTGTAGGTGGTGATGGCGTTCGCCGCGGCCGCGGTGATCGGCCGGGGCAACGGCTCGTGATGGACCGTGATGGCCTCGATGGAGTAGCCGGGGACCGGATGTCCGCTGCAGAGCACGGGGTCGTTGCTCGACGCGGAGCGTGGCAGGGGGCGGGTCCAGTCGACGAAGTGTCGAAGAAACTCCTGAGTCAGACGGAACTCGCCGCCTTCCCAGGCAATCCCGATCCCCACACGCGTGGCGTACGGATCGAGGATGGTCCTTCGGTGTCCGTCGTGCGGTGCGACTTCCCGCATCATCGCGTCCTCGGATCGGCGCATCATCTCGTAGAGCGCGCGGTCGCTGAATGTGTAATTCGCCGACCATGCCGCGGCATTTTCGCTGAGCCCGTCGTCGCCGCCGGCGAACGAGTAGCGCATATACGGCGCCTGGCCGTCGATGGTGAAGTGTCCGGTGGTCCCGTTGCGGATCTGCTCGCGGCAGTAGGCGTCGGCCACGCTCGAGGCCATGGAGTCGAGCTTCACCGGTGCCAGATCGAACTGCACGCGGTCGCGATTGATCCGCCGGAGGAACTCGTCGCGCAGCGTCAGCCGCGTGGCATCGGCCGGAGCATCGCCTTGCAGCAGCGGCGCTGCGAGCAGCAGGAGGAGGGTGGCGAGGATGGTACGGCGCATGGCGAACTGATGATTGTAGCGAACCTACCGCATGGGCAGTTCGATCGACACGCGAAATCCAGGATTGAGGTTCTCGGCGTGGACCGCGCCGCCGTGTTCCTCGATGGTCTTGCGGGTGATGGCCAGTCCGAGGCCGGTGCCGGCGGACTTCGTGGAAAAGTAGGGATCGAAGATGCGCGGGAGCACGTCCTGCGGGACGCCGGGCCCGTTGTCCTCGACGGAGACGACGACCTTCGAATCGACGGCCTGGCTGGAGAGTCGCACCGTTCCGCCGGGGGCCGCCTGGAAGGCATTCTCGATCAGGTTGGCGATCGCGCCGCGGATCATCCGCGGATCGCCGGCGAAGTTCGACGGGGTCGTCGGCGCGATGTCGGCGTGGAAATCGATCCCCCGTTCGCCGCTTCCGGCGTAACTGGAGGCGATCTCCTGCAGCAGTCCGCGCAGATCGATCGAACTGCGCTGCAACTGGCGCAGCGACGCGTAATCGCCGAACTCCTTCGAGGTCTCGCGCAGCGTGACGACCTGCCGCAAAATATTGTCGACCGCCGACCCGACGACTTCGGGGAGGCGCGGATCGTTCCGTGCCGCAACGGCGCGCAAGTGCTCGGCAGTGAGCTGGATCGGCGTGAGAGGGTTCTTGATCTCGTGCGCTACCTGACGGGCCATCTCGCCCCACGCCTCGAGCCGGTTCGACCGGAGGATCTCGGTGACGTCCTCGGCAATGAGCATCTCCTCGTCGCTCTCGGGAAGGGGGACGATGGAGATGCGGAAGGTGCGCGCGTTCTGATCGACCGCCACTTCCATTTCCGCCGACTCGGTGTGCTGCTGCGTGTGGCCGGCGAGGAAGTCGCGCACCTCGACGGGAAAGCGAATCGGATCGCCGAAGAGCCTCCGCGCCGCGAGGTTCGTCGCGCCGGGCTGCATCGCGCCGTCGAGCACGACCACCGCCGCGGTGATGTTCTCCAGCAGCGTCTGCAGGCGGTCGCGTTCGTGACGCAGGTCGCTCTGCTGCCGCCGGATCGACTGCGCCATGTCGCGGAACGTGGCCACCAGCAGGCCGACGTCGGGATCGGACGGCGGGGTGACGTCGATGTCGAAATCGCCGCGGGCCACGGCGCGCGCTCCGCCGACCAGCGCCTGGATGGGACGTGTGATGCTGCGCGCGGTCCGCGTGGCCACCACGATCGCCGCGAGCAGAATGAACACCAGCAGCATATAGATCGTCGTCGCCAGATCGTTCACCTGCGCGCGGATCAGCCGCCCCTGCACGATGAAGGGAAGGGCCAGCGTGTAGTTCTGCCCCGCAGCGAGGATCACCGGGCTGTAGATCTCGACGAACTCCGCCGATCCCGACGACCGCCGTGCCAGGAAGAGCTGCCGGCCGTGCAGGACCACAGCGGCGTAGACGTCGCCCGGGAGCCGCTCGGAATCGACGTGCGCGGCGAACAGATCGCGGC
>DATFUW010000091.1:0-2405 GCA_035260605.1 Thermoanaerobaculia bacterium
GGTCCCCGAAGTACGATGCACCGCCCAGGAGCTTGGTAACGCTGATCATTCCGTGATCCTCCGCTGCTGCATCATGGTGCTTCAGGCGAACAGCGGGCGGTGACGGCATGAACATGCCGGTGTGATGACCGACACATGGCGATGGTTGCCGTTTGACCCGTGACTCCGGTCGACTCCCGCGCGTCGTAACCAGCAACAAGGGTTGGAGGTGCGCCATGCGCCGTCTCTCGATCGTCCTCATCCTCGTCCTGATGCCGCTCGCGGCGGCGGCCCAGACGGACCAGCGGCCGCGGGTCGTGCGGTCGATGCGCGGCCCCGGCCCGGCGACCGCGGAAGGGGCGGTCAAGCAGTCGATGCAACGGCTGGGGGAGATCAAGAAGGACTTCGACCGCGACTTCTTGATCGTCGGCCATCTGCGCGCGGCCGACGCCGCACTGACCGATCCGATGCAACCGTCGAACGCCGTGCAGAAGGCGTACGAGGAGGTCGACGCCGCAAAACTGATCTCCGTCGACTTCGTCGTCACGCAGGGGATCACGCACGCAGAGGAGGAGATCGACAACGCGCGCCGCAGTCCCGGCTCGGCGGACTTCGGCCGGCTGCGCTCGATCCTCCGCTCCGAGGCGACCACCCTCGCGCTGCGTTTGCTGCTCCGCCGCACGGCCGATCTCGAGGACGAGACGTTCGCCTGGATCCACGTGCAGCAGATGATCTCGGACCACCTCCAGAACCTCTCGGAGATCACGAGCCAGGCCGTGCGCACGCTCGAGTAGTACGGCGGGGCGCGCCTACCCTACAATCTGCGAAACAAAGAAGGAGGCCCTCATGACGCCGCTTGCCGCGCTATGGCTCCCGATCCTCGTCTCCTCCGTGATCGTCTTCGTCGTCAGCTCGATCATTCACATGGTCATGCCGTGGCACAAGAACGATTACCCGCTGCTGCCGAACCAGGATGCGATCATGGACGCGCTGCGTCCGCTGGCCATTCCGCCGGGCGACTACATGATCCCGCGGCCGGCGAGCCGGGCGGATCTGCGCTCGCCGGACTTCGCGGAGAAGATGAAGAAAGGCCCGGTGGCGATCTTTACCATCCGGCCGAGCGGGTCGATGGGCATGGGGAGCTCGCTCGTCGGCTGGTTCCTCTACTCGTGCGTCATCGGGCTCTTCGCCGGCTACATCGCCAGCCGCGCGCTTCCGACCGGCGCGAACTATCTGAAGGTCTTCCGCTTCGTCGGGGCGACGGCATTCCTCGGCTATGCCGCGGCGCTGTGGCAGATGTCCATCTGGTACCGGCGCAAGTGGAGCATCACCGTGAAGGCGACGATCGACGGGCTGATCTACGCTCTACTGACCGCCGGCACGTTCGGCTGGCTCTGGCCGCGGTAGATGATCGCGTCGGCACTCGGGTTCCGGGCGAAAACGGGACACGCCATCGCCGTGGTGCTCGCGCTGCGCGACGGCGTGCCGTCGATCGAATGGCGCGGCGAGATCGGGCTGACCGATCCTGCCGTGCCGCAGACCGCGCAGCCCTATCACGCGGTGATGGAGCTGCCGTGGAAGGACTCCGAACAGAGGGCGCTGCGCTTCGTCGCGGCGATCGAAGAAGCCGCGGCGCGCGAGATCGGCGCCTTGCGCGATGCCCTGCGCTCGCGCGGACTGAGCGTCGTGCGCGTCGCCGTCGTCGGCTCGGCGGACCGCGATCTGGCAAAGATCGGCAATCCGCACATCCGCGCGCATGCCGCGGAGGGGATCGCCTTCCGGCGGGCGATCGAGATGGCCTCGAAGCGCCTGCGCCTTTCCTGCCGGAGCTTCCCGGAGCGGACGATCGTGGCCATGGCGCCGGCGGCGAAACTCGCAGCCTTTGGAAAGCAGGTCGGGGCGCCGTGGCGCGCCGACCAGCGCGCCGCTGCCGCCGCCGCATGGGCCGTTCTTGCAGGAGGAGCCACGCGATGACGACCTACATCGCGCTGCTCCGCGCCGTCAACGTTGCCGGGCACAACAAGGTGGCCATGGCCGACCTTCGCGATCTCCTCAACCGCACCGGCTTCGAGAATGCGCGCTCCCTGCTGCAGAGCGGAAACCTGATCTTCGACGGCGAGCGCGACGACACCGGAACGATCGAGCAAATCCTGGAGCGCGCGTCGCGGAGGCATCTCCAGCTCGAGACCGACTTCTTCGTCCGCACCACCGGCGAC
This sequence comes from Thermoanaerobaculia bacterium, assembly GCA_035260605.1. Taxonomy (GTDB): domain Bacteria; phylum Acidobacteriota; class Thermoanaerobaculia; order Gp7-AA8; family Gp7-AA8; genus Gp7-AA10. Next base: position 2,196 of record DATFUW010000091.1, read on the forward strand.
TGGGAGGGAATCATCGACCGCAATCCGTATCGCGCCGAAGCGCAGCGCGATCCCGGCCACCTCCTCATGATGACCTTCAAGGAGCCGCCGACCGCGGCCAACGTCGAGTCGCTGCAGCAGGCCATCCGGGGACGCGAGACCCTGCGCGTCTTCGGGCGCGAGGGTTACTTCGTCTATCCGGACGGCGTCGGGCGGTCGCGCCTGACGAAT
>DATFUW010000092.1:0-2225 GCA_035260605.1 Thermoanaerobaculia bacterium
ACTGGCCTTCGGTGTAATAGTCTTCCGGACGTTGCCAACTGACCCAGCTCACGGGCCGGCGCTGTGAGACCGTCGGCTGGTTGGTGGTATCGACGAGCGGGCGCCAGTTGCGGCCGGGGCTGATCTCGAATCCGGCAGCCACGCGCGCGAACACGTAGCGGGCCTGCTCCGGCGTGCGGATCCCCGCACGCGCGGCGAGCACGCTTCCCCAGTACTGCGTCATGCCCTCGTAGACCCAGAGCAGGTCGTCGCGCATGGGAACGTTGAAGCTCGGAGTCCAGAGATCGGCCGGACGGCGGAACTTGCCGTTCCACGAATGAGTGTATTCGTGCGCCAGCAGATCGGTGCGCAGGTCTCCCTTGCCCCAGTCTGTGAAGTAGTTCGGACGCGAACCGTCTTCGCTCGACTGATGGTGCTCCAGTCCGATGCCACCGACGGTGCCGCTGAGCAGCAGCAGGAAATCGTAGTGGTCGTAATGATGCGACTGATAGAGCTTGTCGGCCTCGGCGGCCAGGTTCTTGTGCGCCTCGAGCGCCTCGGGGGAGATCTCGAGATCCTTTTCGTCGTCGGCGAATACGTTCAGGCGAACGATGTCGGTCGGCGACGGCGAGAGGTCGACGCGCTTGAAATGGATCCCGGCATACAGCGGCGAATCGACCAGCGTATTCAGCGTCGTCCGTTTGAACTTCAGCGTGGACCCTTCTTCGGACGCAGTCTCCAGCGCCGTGGCGTACTTCCAGCCCTGCGGGAGTTTGAGCGTGACATCGAACGGGATGTCGCGCGAAAAGAATCCCGCGGGATACATGACCACTTCGTTCCATGGAAGATCGACGATGGCGTCGGACCACTCGATCCGCCCTTCCGCCGGCCTGAGGGGCGACGAATAGTCGAACTGCACAGAAACGCTTCTGGCACCGGTACGCAGCGGGACGTGGAAGGCGTACACGTTGATCCGGTCGCGGACCCACTGCACGCGCGTTCCGTCGACACTGGTGACGACTCCGGCAACGCGTGAGATCGGGCCGCTCGGCGAGTGGTTGCCGGGGATCCATTGCGGATACAGCAGCACGAGATCCCTTGCGTTGCGCGGGACGGGAATCTCCTCGCGCACATGGGCCACGCGATCCGTGACGCCGGTGAGATCGACCTGGAGCTGCACGGGGCCGGCGTACGGCTGATCCGCCGGCGCCGCCACCGGGGGCGGCATGGGCGCAGGCTGCGGCGGCGGGGGATTCCTGACGGTTTGTGCAGACAGCGTCGCAAAGGCAAAGAGCGACAGCGATGCCGTCAGAGCGAAGAAGGGGAGTCGGCGCAGTTTCATGGCGGCCAAAGTGTATGTCGAATCGGGAGGCTGGTTGCAAGCCGCTCGATCGCTCGATGCATGGCCGGGCGGCATTTCGCGTTCACCTCGACGACCCGGCCGCCTCGAGTTCGCCGCCGCGGGCGGATTTCGATTCCTTCAGCAGAATCGATCGCACGACCTCCGGGTGATCGAAGTGCACCAGATGTCCGGCGCCGGGCACCCGAACCGACGTGTTCCGTGCGTCGGGAATGGCCGCCGCGAGCCGGCTCGCCGTCGCGCCTGGGACGAGGGCATCCTCCTCTCCGAACACGAAATGGACCGGCACCTTCGGGCGCGGTGGGTTGGCAACGAGGTCCAGAGTGGTGAGCTCGGGGAGGATCCTGCGCTGGATGCGGTCCATGTTGTTCAGCGCTCTGGCCGTGCCGAACAACCCGTAGCTCGCGACGAGGCCGAAGAGCGTTTCTCGCAGGAGGCTGCCGAATCGTTTGCCGCTCTCGATCGAACCGAGGTCCGCGAGGAGTCTGGCCCGAAGCTGAAACTTCGACGGATCGAGGTACGGCGGTTCTCCGAGCTTTGCCAACCTCGCCTGCAGCCGAGTGTCCTTTGCGCTGCGAGCCCGAAGGAACGCCGCTGCAGAAGCGTCGCTCTCTCGCGCCTGCGCGTCGGGCGAGATTGCGGCGATGAACGCGAATGACCCGGGCTCGCGCTCGGCCGCCTGCAGCGCAAACGTCGCGCCGAGGGACACTGCCAGGACGATGACCTTCGCTCCGGTCTCGGCGTTCAGCCACCGGAGGACCTCACAAAGATCATCGACTTGCCGCCGCGACGAGACGCTCTCCGCGTCGTGTCTCGTAGCGGCGCCGCAGCCGCGCTGGTCCCAGTAGCACGTCAGGAAGTCGCGTTCGAGCTTCAGCCGCTTCCG
>DATFUW010000093.1:0-6322 GCA_035260605.1 Thermoanaerobaculia bacterium
GTACGCCACGCGCGCGAACGCCTCGAACCTGTACGGTCCCCTCCCGCAGTACAAGGACACGCGCAACGAGGAGTTCGGCAAACTGACGTGGACGCCGAACGAGTCGTGGCTCATCAACGGAAGCTGGCGTCACTCGCATGAGAACCAGACCACCTCGGCGTTCGGATCGCGGACCGCTCCCACGGCCGGCACCGGCTACGCGAACACGCTCGACCTCGGGAATCTCGAGACGTCGTGGATCATCAACTCCAAGAGCTTCGCCACCATCAAGCTCGTCGACTTCCGGAACCCGGGCGGTGGCCGCGCCGACCATCTGGTCAGCGGCGTGAACGTCTCGACGGCGCCCGGAACGCAGCTTGATATCAACAACCTCGATCAGATCGGAACTCTTGCCGTTCCGATTGCCGTCCCGTCGAACGCGGACTTCGTGCAGCCGTACATCGACAAGTACGGGTTCGTCCAGAATGGTGTCAGGACCGGTGGCGGCACCGTCGGTTTCGGCCCCTTCTCCGCGGACAACGACAGCTTCTTCCGCAAGGGCGGGCAGGTCGCCTACAACTACACGCTGGGCACGAAGGTCTCCCACGACCTCCACGTCGGCTACCAGCGCTACAACGATTCGGAAGACCGCTTCCAGACGACGAACGGCTGGGGCACGATCTCCATCCCGGGCGGCAGCGGCGCAGCCGGTACGGTGTGCCTCCCGCCTGCATGCGCCACGGCGACGCCCGCGTTCTTCATCGCTGCCTTCTCGCCGCAGAGCATCGGAACGGTTCCGGTGATTCATTCCGAGTTCCACTCGCAGAACATCGAGTTCAACGACACGATCCATTGGCAGAACTGGGCGTTCAACGTCGGCGTCCTCGACAGTCAGGACATCCTGTTTGGTCAGGGACTGGCGAAAGCGGACAACGTCGCCGGTTACGTCGCCTCGCCCGGCACGAAGTACAAAATGCACACCTTCGGCTGGGGCCAGATGCTTCAGCCGCGCCTCGGCGCGACCTGGGCGTACAACGGAAGCGATACGGTCTTCACCAGCTTCGCCCGTTACATGCCCCCAGCGAACTCCGACGCCCGCGCCGCGTCGTGGGACCGCAACCTGATCCAGCAGGTCAACGCCTATTTCGACGCAAACGGCAAACTGCTCGGCGTGGCCCCGAACAACTCCTCCTCCGGAAAATGGTGGCAGGCCGGAATCAAGCACCCCGAGATCAAGGAGTGGATGGTCGGCACCGCACGGCAGCTGAACAGCGCCTGGTCCGCGCGCGTCTACGGCCGCTATCGCAAAGGCGACCACTACATCGAAGACACGAACAATTCGGCGCGTGTGCTGTTCAATCCTCCCGCGGGAATCCCGCAGGAGCCGTACGTGCCGAACCTCGGGACCGTGAGCACCCCCGGTTCGATCCGCAACGCCATCGGCAGCGGATCGAGTTACGTCATTGCCAACCTCGACGGGGCCTTCACCAAGTACCTCGAGGCCACGGCCGAGACCGAGTGGCGCGGCGCGCACGCCGTCGTCCACGGCTCCTACACGTGGATGCACTACTACGGCAACTTCGACCAGGACTACTCCACGGTCAGCAGTTCCAACGACAATGCCATCTTCATCGGCTCCTCGAACATCGGGGACGGCGCGGGCCGGCAGGTCTGGAACAACATGTATGGCAAGCTGCGCGGCGACCGCCCCAGCCTGCTGAAGCTCTACGGCACGTACTACCTGCCGTGGAACGCCAGCGTGGGCGCGTTCGGCGTCTATGAATCGGGCCAGCCGTACCAGCTCGAAAGCGTGCTCCCGTACCGCAATCTGACGAGCTCCTCGAGCGAGGTCGATCGGTACGCCGAGCCGGCGGGCAGCCGCAGGACGCCGTCGCAGACCGACGTCGATCTCGACTACACGCAGAACTTTCGTCTGCCGCGCGGGATGAATGTGCAACTGGCGTTCGACGTCTTCAACCTCCTCAACCGCCAGACGCCGTACAACTTCGAGGAGCGGGTCCAGACGCTCGGCTTCACAACCCGCACCGACACCCCGACGGTTCCCATCCCGGCATCGATTCCAGACTCGGCACTGGCGAAGCTCGGGATCGATCGCAACACGTACGCCGTCAACGCGCCGTACGCAAACTCGTTCCTCGCTCCGCGGCGCTTTCAGATCGCGGCGCGTCTGCAGTTCTAATTCCACGGTTCATCGCAGTCTCGAAAGCCCGGCGAAAACGCCGGGCTTTCTGTTTCTGCGGATCACTGGAACAGCCGCTCGTGCGCGATCAGCTCGCGCGTCACAGCGTTCGCGTGTCCCCGCGCGGCCTCGATCCGCGCCGGAGCATCGGTCTCGTGCAGCAGCACACTGACCTGCGCGCGCTTGAACAGCGCCATCGGGTATCGCGGATCCGAGGGAGGAACGCGATCGAGCGCCGCACGCGCATCCTCGAGCCGGCCCGCGGCCAGATACAGCACGCCGAGCTCCAGATCGTGTCCGCGATGCGCCCGCTCGAAGGCGTCGATGGCCACCGGGGTAATCCCCACCGCCATGGCCATCTCGCCGAGCTGCACCAGCTCCGCGGATGACGGCGTCCTCATGGTGTAGATCTTCTGCCGCAGCGCGACGGCGTCGGCGATCCGTCCCTGACGCTCGCGGACCACCGCGAGCCCTTCGAGCGCCGGCAGGCGGTCGGGGTCGGCAGCCACGACCCGCTCCAGCAGCGGAACGGCCTGCTCCCAATCCTTCCCCCGCACGTAGAACAGCCCGAGGTACGTCCGCACGTCTTCGGAGTCGGGAGCGATGGCCTGCGCGGTCCGGAAGGTGTCGAGCGCCGCGCGGTCGTTGCCCAGCGACGACTCCGCGGTCGCCAGGCGAAGCGCCGCGTCGAGGTTGTGCGGATCGGCCGCCAGAATCTTCCTCAGCAGCGGGACCGACTCCGCGTACTGTCCGCGCGCGAACAGCCCCGCCGCGTCGTCGAGCGTGTCGAACAGGAAGCTCATGTCCGCGGGACGCGGCGCATCGGTGCGCACCACCGGCCTGGCCGTCGCGCTCACGTATCCCAGGCTCGCCAGCTTGCGGCGGTCCTCCTCGGATGCCGGCGACGGGGCGGGCGTGTCGGGCGAGGGGATCGGATACTCCTGCAGCGCCGCGCGTACCGCACGCGGCACGTCGGCGTGCCCGGCGAGATCGTGCACCTCGCCCGGATCGGCGATCACGTCGTAGACCTCGATCCTGCCGGCGAGGATCGTTTTTTCCTTTCCGGCGACGGCCATCACCTGCGGCTGCCATCCGTAATCGAGGAACGGCTTCATCGCCTCCGCGAGGACCACTTCGCCGTCCGGTTTGCGCAGCGTGTGCGCCGATCCGAGGCCTGCCCAGTCGAGGATGGTGTGAAACACGCGCCGCGTGCTGACCGGGGTGTCGTCGATTCCCGGCTTCACTCCGGGGCCGACGAGCACGAGCGGCACGTGCATCGTCGCCTGGTAGAGGAGATCGCCGTGCTGCGACTCGCCGTGATCGCCGAGCCCTTCGCCATGATCGCCGACGACGATGATGGCCAGCGGCCCTTTGACCTTCTGCTCGAACGCCCCGGTGAGCCGCCCGAGCTGCGCGTCCATCGCCGCGATCTCGCCGAGGTAGGGATGCGACGCATATTGCGTGCGATACGGCTCGGGCGCGTCGTACGGAACGTGGGGGTCGTAGTAATGCACCCAGAGGAAGAGGGGCGCGTCGGACGCACGATCGAGATCGGCGATCGCGCGGTCTGTCGTCTCCTTCGATGAGCGTTCCTCCTGCGGCTCCGGAACCGCGTCGTCGTAGACGTCGAATCCGCGCGCCAGGCCGAACCTCCGCGCGAGCGCGAATGCGGAGACGAACGCCGCGGTCCTGTATCCCGAGGCCTTCAGCTTCTCCGCGAGCAGCGGGACCTTCGGTGAGAGGTAGCGCCCGTTCTCATGGACGCCGTGTCCCGCCGGGTAGAGACCGCTCATGATCGAGCAGTGCGCGGCGAGTGTCTGTGGAACGGGGGAGTAAGCCTGGCGGAAGCGCAGGCCGCGTTTCGCCAGGGCATCGAACGCCGGCGTCTGCACCCCTTTCGCCTCGGGGCCGATTGAGTCGGCGCGCGTGGTGTCGAGCGTGACCAGCAGGATCGACGGCCGCGCGGCCGGGGCGGGCGGTTCCTTCGCGCAAGCGAAGAGCGAAAGAAGCAGGAGGAGAGCTGCGGACCGGCGCATCGACACATCAGAAAACCGTCCGGCGTCGAGTCCATTCCGCTACCATCCAGGCATGCTGAACTACATCTGGTTCGCACTGATGGCCATCGCCCTGATCGTCGCCGCGTTCACCGGCAGGGCAGGGGCGGTCACCAAAGGAGCGGTCGACTCCGCCGCCACTGCGGTGACGATCTCCCTCGGTCTGATCGGCATCATGACCCTCTGGCTCGGCATCATGCGCATCGCCGAAAAGGCGGGGCTCATCTCCATGCTCGGCCGCCTGCTGCGTCCCTTCAGCCGGTTGCTCTTCCCCGATATCCCGCCCGAGCACCCGGCGATCGGCGCCGTGATCATGAACCTCGCGGCCAACATGCTCGGCCTCTCCAACGCCGCGACGCCGCTCGGCATCAAGGCCATGGAGGAACTGCAGGAGCTCAATCCCGACAAAGAGACGGCATCGAACGCCATGGTGACGTTCATGACCCTGAACACCTCGGGGATTCAGTTCATCCCGGCGACAATCATCGCCGTACTCGCCTCGCTGGGATCGAAGGAGCCGACGGCCATCATTTCGACGACCATCGTGGCAACGTTCTGCGGCGCGATCGCGGCCGTCAGCACGGCCAGGATCCTCCAGCGCTTCTTTCCCTACAAGGGGGCGCAGTAGTGCGCGCGGCGCTCCAGGCCGTCTCGCTCTGGGCGATTCCCGTCCTCCTCGTCGGCATTCCGCTCATGGGGATGATCCGCGGGCTCAAGGTTTACGACGTCTTCATCGACGGAGCGAAGGAAGGTTTTCAGATCGCCGTGAAGATCATCCCCTTCCTCGTGGGGATTCTCGTGGCCATCGGGATGTTCCGGGCCTCGGGCGCCATGGACATGCTCACCGGAGCGCTGCGGCCGATGCTGCGGGCCACCGGGTTTCCGGCCGACATCTTCCCGCTCGTCGTCCTGCGGACGCTCTCCGGAAGCGGATCGCTGGCGCTGGCCACCGACATCATCAAGCAATTCGGGCCCGACTCGTTGATGGGGCGGATCGCCGCGACGGTCTACGGCGGTTCGGAAACGACGTTCTATGTCCTCGCGGTCTACTTCGGCGCCGTCGGCGTGAAGCACACGCGCCACGCGGTACCGGCGGCGCTCTTCGGCGACGTCGTCGCCGCGACGGTGGCGGTTGCCGTCTGCAAATGGCTCTTCTGATTCGATCCGCCGTGTTCGCTCTGCTCCTCGCTTCGACGGCGATGGTGAGTGCGGCGCCGCGCCAGCGCGCCGTCCACCCGCGTCCGCAGCCGGCCGAACCCGCCGCCTGGCTCGCCCTGGTTGCCCATCCGCTGGCGACGACCGAAGCCGTGGGGACGCTCGACGATCTGCAGCCGCTCCGCGGCATCATCGGAGAGGCCGCGGTCGTCGGGCTGGCCGACGGCACGCACGGCACGCACGAGTACTTCACGACCAAGCTCCGCATCATCCAGTTTCTGGTCACGCAAATGGGATTCGACACGCTCGCACTCGAGGGGACGTTCTCGCAGATCGCGCGCGTCGATGCCTACGTCCGCGGCGAACCGGTCGATCTCCGCTCGGCGATTTTTCCGCGCCCCGGCGAGACCGACTATCACTTCTGGGCCGTCGAGGAGTTTCTGGCGGTGGCCGACTGGATGCGCGCCTACAACGGCAGCCGAGGCGACCGTCCGCCGCTCTCGATCGTGGGAATCGACGTCTACGACGGCGTGCCGGCCGGGGCGAGCGTCGTCGAATTTCTGCAGACCGTCGATCCCGCTGCCGCCGCGGCCGCATCCGAGGCCTACGAGTGTCTCGGCTCGTCACATTCCGATCTGTGCATCGATCGCGTATCGGCGGTCGAGCGGCAGATCGCCTCGCGGCAGTCGGAATACGCCGCCCTCTCGTCGCAGCGCGCGTTCGACGATGCGTTGCACGCGGCCACCGTGGCCGTGCAGAGCCTCAGCGCGCTCGATCCGGCATCGAGGAATGGCGGCATGGCCTCGAACACGGAGTGGGCGAGGGACCACCGCAGCGCGACGGGGAAGCTCATCGTCTGGGGACACGGCGAACATTTCGGCAAGGAGATCGGGGTAGAGGGCGTGGCGACCGCCGGGATGTGGCTCCAGTCGAT
>DATFUW010000094.1:0-8342 GCA_035260605.1 Thermoanaerobaculia bacterium
CGGGATGGGGGTCAGGTCTTGAATTTGGTATTTGCTACACCCTGTGGAAAATACCAAATTCAAGACCTGACCCCATCCCGACCCCATCCCCGTCGAACTCAGTGCAGGAACGTCTTCTCGAAATATCCCGTCACCGCTCCCGCAGCCGCGCGCCACGATCGGTACATCAGGAAATCGTGGATGTCGTCGGGGATCACGAGCTCTTCGACGTTCACGCCCTTCGCTTCGAGCCGCTGCCGCAGGTCGACGGTCTGATCGAAATCGACGTTGCGGTCGTCGTCTCCCTGGATGAGGAGCACCGGCGACTTCCACGTGCCGACCGCGGAGATCGGCGACGAGTCGTAGGCCACCTTGGCTGCCTGCTTCAGGTCGTCCTCGCTGATGCCGTCGCCAGCGAATGCGGCGATCAGGTTCGGTTCATTCCGACGTCCCTGCCGCGCCCAGTTGTGAACCCCGTGAATGTCCACGCCGGCGGCGAAGATGTCCGAATTGCGCCCCAGCGCCAGCGCCGTCAGGTAGCCGCCGTACGAGCCTCCCCAGATCCCGATCCGTTTCGGATCGACGTCGTCGCGCCCCTGCAGGTACTTCCCGCCGGCGAGGACATCGAGGTATTCCGCTGCGCCGCGCGGTCCGGTCTTTCCGGGATCCTGGAAGTGGTGTCCGTATCCGATGCCGAGGCGGTAATTCACCGACAGCACGATGAAGCCGCGGCTGGCGAGGTACTGGTTCACGCTGTAGTCGTGCGCGTAATAGCCCATGTAATGCCAGCCGAGGAGCATCTGGCGCGGCGGTCCGCCGTGGACGTAGATGAGTGCGGGGCGCCGCGCCGGTCCGCCGGGTGTCTTGAAGAGCTGACCGTGGACCTCGAGACCGTCACTCGACGTGAAGATCACTTGCTGCGGCGTGACGAGCTGCGACGCCGGAAAGTCGGCCGGCACGCGATCGGCCGCGATGCGCCGCGTCGCGCCACCGTCGAGCGGCTGGACCGCGGGAAGCGGCGAGCGCTGCGCGTCAGATTCGAGAAAAACGACGGAATGGCCGTCGGGGGTGATTGCCGGCGACCACTCGATGCCGTTGCCCGCGGTGATCGCGGACGCATTCGGTGCATCGACCGACACCTTGAAGATGTGCCGGCGATCGATGTCCAGGCGATCCGCGCCCGTGTTCGCGCTGTAGACGATCGTTCTGCGGTCGGGCGAGAGCGACGACTGTTCCACCATGAATGCGCCCGGAGTCAACAGCGTGGCCGCGCCTCCGGCCGCCGCTACGGAATACAGATGCGGCCAGCCGTCCTGGTATCCCATGAAGACGATGCGGTCGCCCGCGGCCCACGACGGCCTTAGCGCGCCGGGGATTCTCGGATACTGATCCTCGCGCCGCGTCCCACTCTTCCACACTTCGCGCGCTGTGCCGGCGGCGGCGTCGGCGATCCATAGCGCCCACGGCTCCGGCTTCGGCTCGATCGTCGGGACGCCGCCCCGGCCGGGCTGCCGGACGAGGACGATCCGCATGCCGTCCGGCGACCACGCGGGCATCGAGTCGCGCGAGGTGGACGGCGCGATGTAGCGGACCGGCTGGTCCATCGCGGTGAAGAGAGCGATGAAGCTATGGTCGCCGCGGCTGGAGACGAAAGCCAGCGTGCGCCCGTCCGGCGACCACTTCGGGGACTCGCTCGACCCGCGCACGAACACCTCCTTCGCGGGCGTCGAGCCGTCGAGCGGCGCGATCCAGATGCGGTGGTTGCGCACGAATGCCACCCGCTGCGTCTTCGGCGCGATCGCCGGATCGTCCCCCTCCGCGATCAGCCTCGGCGCGCCGCCGCTCGCCGCGTTCGCCGCCCAGATCTCCATCTTCGGCTGCACGGGGCTGCTGGTGGGGTCGGGCATCAGGTTGCCTTCCGCCGGCCAGTTCGAGCCGTGGTCGCCGCCGCGAACGTAGACGATCGTGTTTCCGTCGTCCGAGAACGTGAGGCCGGTCAACTCCTGGCCGTCGTCCGCGTCGTACGACGTCACGCGGCGCGCGGTGAAGTCGAGCCCATCGGCGACGTAGATGTTGCGCACGCCCCGTTCATCGAACGTCCAGGCGATCCGTCCACCGCTCGGCGCCACCGTGAGATTCTCGGGGAACGGGTACGCCATGATCTGGTCGAGCGTGAACGCCGGCCGCGGCGGCTGGGCCAAGGCGAGGGACGACGCGAAGACGACGGTGGCGATGGCTCCATAGCGCACAAGGGTGGTTCGCATGTTCAGTTCTCTCCCGTTTCGACCTTCTCCAGCATCAGCACCGGCGGGATGTGTTGCGCTTCGACCGCCTGGTTGAACGCGGCGAGCTCGCCGTTGCGAATGGCTTCGAAGCGCGCTTCGATCGCCGCCAGCTTCTGCTGGAGAACGCCGTAGTAGCGCGATTCCGAGGTGGTCGGCCGCGCCGCGGTACTCGAGATCTCTCCCGCGAGGTACGTGAACTCGTGATCGAGCCGTGGCTCGTAGTTCAGATCGTCTTCGTCCGCCTGGATCTCCGGATTCGTGAGCTCCGCGGCAATGGCCTCGAGCTTCTCGCGGAGCGCGCGCGCCGGCGCTTCGAGCGTCGCTCCTTTTCCGATCTGCGCCGCGTGCCGTGTGACGCTGTCGACCTGCGCGAGGATGTCGCGGATGCGGAGGACCGTCATGTGCGTCTCCGACACGCTTTGCGAGATCTGCTGCAGCAGGTCGGACTGTGCCGCGAGGTCGGCGGCGGTCGCCGGGAGGTTCGGTGACGGATCGATCTGCAGCGGCGCCGTCAGACTCTTGCCGTCGATCGTGAGGCGAACTTCGTAGTCGCCCGGTGCAACCCGCGGCGCGCTCGCCGTCCCCTCATTGAATACCGCCTTCGGAATGAGAGTCGGGCGGTTGGAACGGAAGTCCCAGAGAAACCGGTTCAGTCCGGCCTTCGGCTTCAGGTGCTCTTCCTTCTCCGCCTTCAGGTCGGCGCATGGGCACTGCTCCTCCTCAGCCTTCTCGTTTTTCTCCGCCTTCGAGTCCTGACTCGTGATCCGTCGCACCAGCTGTCCCGCTCGCAGGACCTCGATGGTCACGTTCTCGTGTTCCTCCGGCTTCTTCTCCAGCCAGTAGTCGATGAGCGCGCCGTTCGGGATGTTCCGGCCGACGGCTGGAGGCGGCGTCGGAGGGTGCTCGATGCTTTCCGCATCGATCCGGTACGCCGTTCGCGGGGTGAACAGATGCACCGCCTCGGCGGCGATGTCGTCCTTCCATTGCCGGAGCGGCGAGAGGTCGTCGAGGATCCAGAACGCGCGTCCCTGCGTGGCCACGACGAGGTCTCCGTCCTTGACCTGCAGATCGGTGATCGGCACGGCCGGGAGGTTGAGCTGGAACGGCCGCCACGTGGCGCCGTCGTCGAACGAGATGTAGAGACCGCTCTCCGTGCCGGCGTACAGCAGCTCCGGCCGGACGGGGTCCTGGCGGATGACGCGTGCGAACGACCCGTCGGGAATGCCGGCACCGATGCGCGTCCACGTCGCGCCGGAATCATGCGTCTTGTAGAGATACGAGTGATTGTCGTCGAACTCGTGCATGGTCGCGGCGAGGTACGCGGTCGAAGGATCGGTCGGGGAGAGCTCGATCGAATTGATGGCGATCCATTCCGGGATCCCTTTCGGTGTGACGTTCTTCCAGGTCGCGCCGCCGTCGCGCGTGCTGTGAACCAGGCCGTCGTCGCTCCCGACCCAGAGGACGTTCCGATCGAGGGGCGATTCGGTGATGCAGTCGATCGTGTCGTAGAACTCCGCGCCGGAAATGTCGCGCTGAATCTCGCCGCCCGCGTATCCCTGCTTGCTCGGATCGTTCCGCGTCAGGTCCGGGCTGATCTCGTTCCATGTCATGCCGCGGTCGGTGCTCTTCAGAACCTTCTGTGCGGTGTAGTAGAGCGTATTCGAGTCGTAGCGTGAGACGAGGATCGGGCTGCTCCAGTTGAACCGATACTTCAGATCCCGCACGGCGCGGCCGTCGGTGAGCTCGGGCCAGGGGTCGATGGAGCGCGACTGCTGCGTGCGGTGGTCGTACGCGGTGAGCTGACCGGGGTAGCCGGGAACGTAGACGATGTTCGGATCCTTCGTGTCGGGCGCGATCCAGCCTGCTTCTCCGCCGCCGACCTCGTACCAGTCCGTCCGGTCGATGGCCCTTCCCGGCACACCGCTTGGGATGGCTACGCTCCCTCGGTCCTGCTGCGCTCCGTACAGCCAGTAGGGGTAGCGGTTGTCGGTGGCCACGCGATAGAACTGGCCGGTCGGCTGGTTGAACTCCGTCGACCACGTCTTCCCGCCGTCGAACGTGATCGTGGCGCCGCCGTCGTTGCCGACGATCATCCGCCGCGGATCGTGCGGATCGATCCACAGGTCGTGGTTGTCGCCGTGCGGCACGGCGATGCGGTCGAAGCTCTTGCCGCCGTCGGCCGTCCGATAGAAGCCGACGTTCGGGATGTACACCGTATCCGCACTCTTCGGATCGGCGTAGATCCAGGAGTAATACCAGGCCCGCTCACGGAGCTTGTGCGACGCGCTGACCTTCGTCCAGTTCTCGCCGCCGTCCCGACTCCGGTAGAGGCCTCCTTCTTTCTTCGCCTCGACGATCGCCCACACGAGACCGGGCTCGGCCGCCGATGCGGAGACGCCGATGCGGCCTAACGGCTCGTGCGGAAGGCCGTTGGTCAGCTTCTTCCACGTGTCGCCGCCGTCAACCGATTTATAGATCGCGCTTTCCGGTCCGCCGTCCTCCAGGGTCCACGGCCGGCGCACGGCCTGCCAGAACGTCGCGTAGAGCGTGCGCGAGCCCCCCGGATCCATCGAGAGATCGCACGCGCCGGTCTTGTCGCTCACGAACAGCACCTGCTTCCAGTTCTTTCCTCCATCCTCCGAGCGATAGATTCCCCTCTCGGGATTCGGTCCCCAGGCGTGTCCCTGCGCGGCGACGTAGACGCGGTCAGGATCGTGCGGATCGACGACGATGCGCGAGATCTGGTGCGTGGCCTCGAGGCCGAGATGAACCCAGTGATGGCCGCCGTCGGTGGTCTTGTAGACGCCGTCGCCGTGGGAGAGATTGCCGCGGATGGGCGACTCGCCCATGCCGGCGTAGACGACGTTCGGGTCGGATGGCGCCACGGCCAGCGCGCCGACCGAGCCGGTCTTGAAATCCTTGTCTGACACTGGCTCCCAGTGAAGGCCGCCGTCGGTCGTCTTCCAGACGCCGCCGCCGGTCGCGCCGAAGTAGAACGTGAAGGGCTGTTGCGGCACGCCGGCCACCGCGGTCACCCGCCCGCCGCTGAACGGACCGATGTTGCGAAATTCGAATGCGGACAACTTCTCGGAGAGGGTCGACTCCTGGCCCGGTGTCACGCTCGGCGGTTTGGGAGGTTCCTTTCGTGCCGCGAGCATAGGCATCGCGCCGATGAAAAGGATGAGAGAGAAGAGCTGTGGGAACCGTCGTGGCCTTCGCATGGATGCCGGAGATTATAGATTCCGTTTCGTACGATCCAGGGAAGCTGCGTAGATCACGTCGCCGCTGCGGATCGTGGACCGCACGCGCGAGAGGTTCGCGACCTCTTCGCCGCTTCTCTGAGGCGTGTGCGCTGCCGTGCTCGGCTGCCCGGCGGTGATCCAGCTCCTGCTCACCGCGCCTGTGGTGTCGTCGAACTCGCGCGAGCTGTCGCCGCGCGTGCGGACCTTCCAGCCGAAGTCCTTCGCGTAGAACTGCGCGAAACATCCACATCCGTGGCATGGATTTCCAGCCAGGAGATCTTTCCGTCCACGTTGGCCTCGCTTTCCCGTCATCTGGTCACAAGACTTCGCCCGTGCTGGCCCGTCTGGTGAATGCTTTTCAAGCACGAATCATCAGGAGGCTCACCATGAAAATGGATCCCGTGGTCCACTTCGAAATGCCGGCAGCGGATCGGTCCCGTATGGCCGGTTTCTATTCCAAAGCGTTCGGCTGGCAGACGAAGATGCTCGGGCCGGAGATGGGGGATTACGTCGTCGTGACCACTACCGAGTCGGACGACGGCGGACCGAAGCAGCCGGGCGCGATCAACGGCGGCTTCTTCATCAAGAACGATGACAGGCCCGCCCAATATCCGTCCGTGGTCATCGCCGTCGACAGCATCGAAACGTCCATGAAGAAGGTCAAGGACGCCGGCGGCAAGATCCTCGGCGACCGGTCGGACATTCCCGGCGTCGGCCGCTTCGTGGCGTTCGTCGATACCGAGGGCAACCGGGCCAGCATGCTGCAGCCGTTGCCGCGCATGAGCGTGCGGCCGAAGTCGCGATAGCGGGATCCGCGTCGAGGACGCGATCTCGTCGCACGCTTCGGTGCCGCGTACGAGCTACCGCAAGGAGTTCGGCGCGCTCGTGCCGGCTGTGTCGAACTCCGGGCCGAACACTGGCGTCCCCAGCGGGATTCGAACCCGCGTCGCCGCCGTGAAAGGGCGGTGTCCTGGGCCTCTAGACGATGGGGACTCGGGAGGAATCTGGTGAGCCCGGTAGGGATCGAACCTACGACCAACTGGTTAAAAGCCAGCTGCTCTACCACTGAGCTACGGGCCCTTCCGGCCGCCTATTGCGGCCCGTGTGCTTCGTTGCGTTCGCTCGCGCTCCTCAACGTACCGATCGTACGCCTCGTCGCGCTCGCATCACGCGCCTCGCATCCGGGCCGCCCTGCGCGGCCTTGTTCCGGCCGCCTATTGCGGCCCGGCAGACCGCGCAAGATACGGGCCGGTCTGCGGCCCTGTCAAGGAACGAACCGGCTCGGCCGGAAATTGCGGTCAAGCCTCGATGCGGTTGAACAGCGCGGCGCCGGCGATCAGCAGCAGCAGGGTCACCCCGGCGAGCACGGCGATGTCCAGGGTCATGCCGAACTCGGTCGCGCTGCCGAACGAGGTCCGCAGGGCGTCGACGCCGTACGACAGGGGGTTCGCCTTGGTGATGATCACCAGCGCCCTCGGCAGGCCCTGCAGCGGGTAGATCGCCCCCGAGAAGAAGAACAGCGGCATGACGAGCAGGTTCATGATCAGTTGAAAGCCCTGGAAGTCCTCCACGACCGAGGCGATCGCCGTGCCGAGGGCCGTGAACAGCAGCGAGATCAGCAGCATGATCAGCAGGGCCCACGGAAGCCGGGGGAGATGGGTCGGGCGGAAGCCGAAGAAGAGGGCGATGATGAAGACGATCAGCCCCTGCACGGTGGCCACCGTCGCCCCGCCCAGGGTTCGGCCGAACATGATGGCCAGCCGGGGCACCGGGGCCACGAGCATCTCCTTGAGGAATCCGAACTGCCGGTCCCAGATGATCTCCACGCCGGAGAAGATGGCCGTGAAGAGGATGCTCATGGCCATGACGCCGGGCGCGAGGAACTTCAGGTAGTCGCCCTGGCCTGCGCGGCGGAAGACGGCGCCGAGTCCGAATCCGAGAGCCACGAGAAAGAGCAGCGGCTGTCCGAGCGAGCCGATGATGCGCGCGCGCGAACGCAGATAGCGCTTCACCTGCCGCAGCCACAACCCGAACAGGACGGCCGGGCGCATCAGCGGCGCCTCCGCCAGGCGCGCGCGTGCTGGCGCATGATGTCGACCGGCGAGGCTTCTTCCTCACGGATCGTCGAGCCGGTCAGGGTGATGAACGCGTCTTCCAGCGACTGCGTCTTCGTCTGCTCCTTCAGCTCCGCGGCCGAGCCGACGGCGATGATCTTGCCGTGGTCGATGATGGCGATCCGTCTGGCCACGCGGTCGGCCTCCTCCATATAATGCGTCGTCAGGAACACTGTGACGTCCTCGTCCTGATTCAGCCGGGTCACGTAGCTCCAGAGGTGGTTGCGCGTCTGGGGATCGAGCCCGATCGTCGGCTCGTCGAGGAAGAGGACCTTGGGGTGATGCAGCAGGCCGCGGGCGATCTCCAGCCGCCGCTTCATTCCGCCGGAGAACTGCTTAACCAGATCGTCGCGGCGGTTGGCGAGGTCGACCAGCGTGAGGAGCTGGTCGATGCGCTGGCGGCGCAGGGTACGCGCCACACCGTAGAGGACTCCGTGAAGCTCGAGGTTTTCCCACGCGGTCAGCTCGTCGTCGAGCGAGGGATCCTGGAAGACGATGCCGATCGAGCGCCGCACGCCCTCCTGATCGTGCGCCGGATCGTGTCCGGCGACGCGGATGCTGCCGCTCGTCGGCCGCAGCAGCGTGGTCAGCATGCGGATCGTCGTCGTCTTCCCCGCGCCGTTCGGGCCGAGAAAGGCGAAGATCTCGCCTCGCGGGACATCGAAGGAGATGTCGTTCACCGCGGCGAAGTCGCCGAACCGCTTGACGACGTTGCGGACTTC